>JBARBN010000114.1:0-43232 GCA_049793155.1 Nitrospirota bacterium | reverse complement strand
TTGACCTTGGTCCTGAGATCGAGGGCATGGCAGGGCGCCAACTTCGAATGCGTATGGTGACCATCGAGCCTGGAGGCGTCTTCGGCCCGATTCACGACCATAAAGACAGACCAGGCACCGTCTACATACTGCAAGGAACGATCACTGACCATCGAAATGGAGTCGCTACGGACTATGGGCCGGGAGTGGGCTGGCCCGAGGATAGCAACACCACACACTGGCTTGAGAACAGAGGAACGATTCCGGCAGTGGAGATCTCGGTCGATATAGTCAGGCAAGAGTAAGCTCGGCCCGACATCTAACACGGCGGGGCCTAACACGCGGCGCAACCGGACGCGCCTTGAATCACGGCGCAATCGAAAGACGCGCCGTAGGAACCAGGCAATCAACATCGACGCCCGCGACGCGGGCAGCGAGTTATCGCCGCATTAGACAGAACAACAAACCAAACAACAGGAGGTATCGCGATGGTCCCGGAAAAACTGCTGGAAATTATGAAACAGGATGGGGTTGTTGCAATTGCGACATTGGGCAAGGATGGGCCGCATATGGTCAACACCTGGAATAGCTACATCAGAATATCATCAGACGGACGATTGTTTATTCCTGCAGGTTATATGCATAAGACAGAGGCTAACATTGCCCACAACCCGCATGTGCTGATTACACTGGGAAGCAGCAAGGTTAAGGGTTTGCACGGGGCAGGTGCCGGGTTTTTGATCAAGGGAAAGGCCACCTTCATAACATCCGGACCTGATTTTGATTTCATGAAAGCAAAGTTCAATTGGCTGCGAGCCACCTTGGCCGTTACCATAGATTCTGCTACTCAAACCTGGTGAAGGAGAATGGAAAGTCTATTCGTTGCAGTTTCGTGTCTTGGCAAGCATGTGACAATTGTAGAGCATAACGAAACTGTCTAAGAATGTGCCCACCGGACGTGCTGCACACGCCTGTGAGCACTGACGTTAGTCGGTCCCTTCATAACAGGTCAATCAGAGACGCTCCTCCGGCCTCGTCCCGATGGTATACAGCACGCCGACATCGAGCCAGATACCCTCTTTTGTCCTCAGCGCTTCGACCTCCTGCAGATGCTCGCGCTTGAACTTCTCCTGGTCCTGCGCAGTCAGCCGGGTTACCATCCTGCGGAGGCCCGCATTCCAGACGATCTCCCACCAGTCTTTTGCGCTATGCAGATTGTAACCCACATTCTTTTTCCGGACGACAATGTCCCTGAGCCCCGCCTTTGAAAACAGCGCCCTGCTGCCGGCCTCGTTCGCAATGCGCCTCCAGGCCTGCGGGTGTGGCGGCACCCCGTAGGCCTCGATCCTGGCAAAGAACATCTCCTTCAGGGGATAGAAATAGCTCTCCTCAAAGCAGGTGATCATGATCCTGCCGCCGGGCCTGACCGCGGAAACAATGTGCGCAAGCTGTGCGTCCATGTCCTCGACAAAGAAGATGCCGAAGGCGCAAACAGCAATATCAAACAGACCCGCGGGAAGGCCAAGGTTCTGCATGTCCCGTTCGAGAAACTCGACGTTGCCGATATTCAGCGCCGACGCCTTCTTCCGCGCCTGGTCGAGCATGCCGGGGGAAAAATCCACGGCAGTCACCCTCCCCTTTTTCAATACTTTCGCGATCGCGAGTGAAGCATGCCCCGTTCCGCATGCCACGTCCAGCACATGCTCGTCTCCGCGTAATCCGAGAGAGGCGGCCATATGTTCCGCGCTTGCGGGAAAAAAGCGGAGCGCGCCGCTGTCATATCCGCCGGAAACGGAGTCAAAGGTCTCTTTCAGGAGCGCCTTAAGTTGTTGCCGATCGTTCAATTGTCCTCCTGTCTTTTTCGTCCTTACCGGTAAATTACAACTTTTTATGTCACTGCTTCCCGATGAACAATATCCGACGAGAATGCAGGCAGACACACCGCGATATACTCAGCGCCGCCGTCGTAGGGAGTACTGTACCGGACCCATTCGCCCGGTTCTAGAATGATCGTCTGTCCTGCTGATACATCCACCTCTTTATCCTCGAGTGTAACCCTGAGCTTTCCCCGGAGGACAACCGTGTGCTCTCTGAATTCCGGCGTCTGCCCCGGTTCCGACCAGCCCGCAGGACTGGTCATCCTCGCAATGCTGACCTCGGTAGTCCGCGAGTTCGCCCTCCCGACAAATTCCTCGATCTGTTTGGGCGGGCTTCCTGCAGCCTGGATCACGGTGGGCTTCTGAATGTAATTCATATTCCTTCCTTATCAAATAAGATCAGCAGGGGCCCTTCTTGTTTAGCGTCTCCGCCACTTCCCCCCCACTGGAGCGGGATCAGAGCTCTATTGATTCCTTAGGCGCGAAACCGCGTCCCTGTATCTCAACTGGCCCAGCAGCACCAGAACAACACCGGTCAGGATGATCGCCATGGCGATCATCTCGGTCCTGTGAAACTGCTCTCCCAAGACCCACATGCCCAACAGCACGGCAATGATGGGGTTCACATAGGCGTAACTAGTCGCAAGGGCGGGCCGTACTCTGCCGAGGAGATAGACATAGGACGTGAAACCCACCAGCGACCCGACGACCCCCAGGTACAGGACTGCGCTGATCGACCGCCAGGTCGGGACTGCCGCGATCCTCTCGCCGATGGCGACGCTGACGAGCAGAACGATTGCGCCGCCCGTGATCATCTGGGCCGCCCCGGCCATCATGCCCTTGGGGAGTTTCAGCTGCTGGCTCCATGCCGAGCCGAAGGCCCAGGATATTGCCGCAAGGATGAGCAGCGCAGCGCCCAGGGGACTTGTCCTGAGATCGCCCTCAAGATTGAGCACGACGATCCCGGCCAGTCCGACCAGCAGCCCGGCCCATTCGAGCCGGTTCGGCCAGCGCTTCCAGATGCCTGCGAACAGCACGGTCCAGAGCGGTGTCGTGGCGATCACAAGCGCCGCGAGGCCCGACGCCACCCATTGTTCTGCATAGGCCACGCCGGCGCTCCCTCCCAGCATGAGGAAAAAGCCGATGACCGCGGACCATAACCATTCTCGCAGGTCCGGATTCGGCGCTCCCCGCAGCCGGAGAAACGCGTAGATCCCGATGCCAAAGAGGAAAAAGCGGATCCCCATCATGAACAACGGCGGCAGTTCATCCAGTGCGATCCGGATCACGAGGTACGTGGACCCCCACGAGAGATAAACCCCCAGCAGCGCGAGAATGACCTTCGTTCTTCTCGATTGGTCAGATGCTGTCATTACGATCTTCTTCTCTCCTTATACCGCTCTCGCGTACGCCTCTCACAACCCCCTCATCCCTTCCGGCTTCAGGAGCGCTGCATCGCCCTCCCGCACGAATGTCCTGATCATCTCAACGGTCTTGTCGCGCTCCATCGGCATGCGGACGCGGACAGGCAGATAGTTCGAAGCATGGTTCGCGAAGAACAGACCGCGGGTCATCTCGGTGTGCTCAAGCATGTCCGCAAGTTCCGAGAGGATGGCAAATGCCGGGGGAAGCCTGAACATGCCCTTCTCTTGAAGATCATAAAGAAGCGTTCCTTTCACCACCATGATCGTGAGAGCGCCCACATAGTCGGGATCGATGGCGGAAAGCAGTTTTCCCGTCAAACGCGCGTGTCTTCCGCTCCTGTCAGGCCCGCCGATCCCGAGCAGGACCGTAACCGAGAGCTTGATGCCCGCATCCCTGACGCATCGGCCGGCCTCGATCATCTCTGCGGAAGTCGCGCCCTTTTTCATCCAGACAAGCAGTTCATCATCCCCGCTCTCAATGCCGAGGTAAAGAATTCCGAGCCCGGCCTCCCGGAGCTGTCGTAATTCCCCGGCCGATCGGGCCAGGATGTTCCTGGTGTTCGCATACATGCCGATCCGCTGGAGCCGGGGGAACGAAGCGTGGAGGAGCGAGAAGAGCGCAAGCAGGTCCGGAAAGGGGGCTGCGAGCGCGTCGCCGTCTGCAAGGAAGACCCGCCGCGTGTCAGTACATCCCGGCAGACAGGAGCGAATGTCCTGCTCCATCCTGGTGAGGCTGCGGACGCGGAATTGCTTCTGTTTATACGCGGGGCAGAAGATGCACTGGTTGTGTGAACACCCGATCGTGTACTGGAGGATCAGGCTTGCGGCCTCGCTGGGGGGCCGTATGACGATTCCTTCATATTCAGGCATAGGCCTTCTCCGGGGAAGTAACGTAAGATTACCGTAAAGCTGATTGGGACGCAAAGAAAATATTTGGTCGTGTCAAGGAGGCCTGAGAAGATGCTGCAAGGGAAATAATCCGAGAAACAGCGTTGATGAGCTTGCAAAAACCGGTTTTTCACACGGAGCCGCAAGGATTCATGATGTTCCCCTTCGTGTCTTCGCGTGAGACAGGACTTTTTACGACTTTGTCAACGTTCCTGTGTTAAAATGGCGGCATGAAAGAACCTGATTCCAAACTGGTCTATTCGACGGAGCACTCTGTCCCGAGGAAGGAGAAGCAGGCTGATCGCAATGCCACATCAGCTGCTGCTCCTGCAAAACGCAGGACGATCGTACGGCTCGACCGGAAGGGCAGGGGCGGCAAGACTGTCACGGTAATTGAGGGTCTCCAGCTTTCGGGTGCAGACAGCGAAAAACTCCTGAAACAATTAAAGGCAAAACTCGGTACCGGAGGAACCGTTAAGAACGGGTCGCTGGAAATCCAGGGTGACCATTGCGATGCGGTCTTGACCGAGTTGTCTAGAATTGACCGCATGCCGAAGCGTTCGGGCGGATAACAACGGTAAGGTGATACCTCACCTTACCGGTTGAGGATAAGCAGGTATCCTGAAAGACGCCCCCAAAGAGCACCCTGGTGTTGAGTCAATGTGCAAGTCCATTGTGCAAGTCCACTCCGGTCACTACGTCCCTTCGCCGTCCTTGAGAGAGTATCTTAAGGTCACCTCTCAGGATCAAGGTCATTGGTGAAACGTTTACCAAAATCCTTTAGCGGCCCCTGTCGTGCCGGTCTTCGTGCTCGTCTCTGTGCTTCTTATGCTTCTTATGCTTCTTCTCGCGCCTGTACTCGCGGCTGTCCCGGTGCTCGCCCTGTATCACCACAACGCCCGGCGGGGGCGGGGGCAGAAGTAACGGCGGGGGCGGAGGAAGCGGGGGGACCGGTAAGCCGGCGTTGCCGACAACGGGCAGCAGGAACAGTGAGGCAATGATCATGAGAGCTGCGGTAGTGAAGAGCAATCTTTTCATAATTTACATTCTCCTTGAAGGTATGCTGTTTTGTTCTGGTGCGTGATTATAGAGTAATTCAACTATTATGCCAAGTGATATATGCGGATACCGGGCACGCTCGATATTGATTGTATTGAACAAAGGTTGAAATCCGGGGATGGCGATGAAGGAATCGCCGCCAAGAGAACCGTCATATGCGGCAGAACCATCAAAGGTGACGGCCTCAACGAGAGAGCGCACGCCGGACCCTTAGCGGTTCGTGTGAAGAGAATGAGCTGTTCACCGGTGACAAGGTGACGACTCTCTGTCAATCGTCAAGAAGTTAATTGCCTTTCCCCTTTCCCACCTCTGTTCCCGTCACGCGGGTACGTCCGCGCGCATGGACGACACGCACATGTTCGATCGACGCGTCACGGGACGCTTGCGTCGTATTGTAGGCCATGAAAGGCCAGAACATGAACCATGTAACGGACGACCCTATGGCGTCCTGGGGGCATTTCATTTCGCAGGAGAAGCAGAGCATGCAGTTGCGGCCGAAGCGCGGACGGCCGTCTTTATCCTCGCTGATATTCCGGTTCGGGCAGAGCTTGACGCAGATGCCGCAGGCATTGCACTTCTTCTTGTTCAGCCACAGCAGTCTGCTGAATATCTGTCGCACGAAAAGGCGGTTCACGAGAAAGCGTTCGAGACGATAGATCACGGCCGGCGGTACATCGTATGCGGGCCGAGCGTAGGCCTTGCCCGCGCAGTATGCCGCCACCTCTTGTCCGAACTGTTTTGCCTGGGTGATCGCTTCGGGCTTCGGGTGGCTTGGCGATAAAAGATATCCCCGTTTGAGGTACCCGAGAAAATAGTCCGCGCCGTGATAGCGCGCATATCCGGTTTCCCTTCCGCCCTTGCGAGCGAGGGCGCGCCGGACTCTGTTTCCGGCATCTCCGCATAGAGAGCCATGCAGGACGAAGGCAAAGACCGGTTTTCCGGAGAGGTCAGGCAGACTGTCCAGGTAATCGCTCACCATGAACGGAGGACGAAAATAATACGCGGGGGTGCCGATCCCCAGGAGGTCGTAGGGACCGGGATCGGGGGGCGGTCCCTCTTTCAGGTTATGAAGGTCCACTTCATGGTTCCCCGCGCGCAGTCCCTCTGCGATCGATGCCGCGATCCTGCTGGTGGTCCCGCCCTGCGAAAAGAAGACAATAAGACACCTGGACATTGAGATTACCTCCGAGGAATCCGAACCGCAGCTTCAGATGTTAACCTTTATTCACCGCCGAGACGCGCCTGTACTCTCGCGGCCGCACTCGTAATCGCCGCGTGCAGTCGATTAATTTTACGGCACAATCTGCCGAGGGTCAAGCAAAAGAAAACTTCCTTTTACTCCGGGCTTCCTCCTTCTTCCCTGTTCTGTTATAATGATCTTTAAAATATGACCATCAAATTTGTTGATGATTTCGACCGGAGAACCTCATGCCCGACGAACAGAGCCCGAAACAGCACAAGACCATCTATCTCAAAGACTACGCCCCGCCCGATTATCTTATCGAGACCACAATGCTCGAGTTCAACCTCGACGAGACGCGGACGCGCGTCAGATCACTCCTTACCCTCATCTCCAATCACGACCGGAGCAAGGGGGTCCGTCCGCTGGTGCTGAACCATGGGAACCTCCCGCTCAAGGCGATACGGATAGACGGGCGGCCGCTGTCTGAGAAGGAATATGTAAGCGACACTGCATTGCTTACGATACCGGTTTTGCCGGAACGATGTTCACTTGAGATAGAGACCGAGATCAATCCACGGGACAACACGGAACTCTCCGGCCTGTACCTGTCAGGCAGCGGGTTCTTCACCCAGTGCGAGGCGGAGGGATTCCGCAAGATCACGTATTATATCGACCGGCCCGATGTGATGTCGCGGTTCTTCATCACCATCGTAGCGGACAAGAAGAAGCTTCCCGTTCTCCTCTCGAACGGAAACCTGATCGGGAGCGGCGAGATGAAGGATGGAAGGCACTTCGCAAAGTGGCACGACCCCTTCCCGAAGCCGGCCTACCTCTTTGCCCTCGTCGCAGGCGACCTTGCCCGCATCGAAGATAAATTCACGACCATGTCGGGCCGAGGCGTGACGCTACACATCTACGTGCAGCACCATAACAAGGACAAGTGCGATCATGCCATGGATTCGCTCAAGAAGGCGATGAAGTGGGATGAGGAGACCTACGGCAGGGAATACGACCTCGATATCTTCATGATCGTGGCAACGGACGACTTCAACATGGGCGCCATGGAGAACAAGGGGCTGAACGTTTTTAATTCCAAGTACGTGCTCGCGAGATCGGAGACCGCAACGGACGCCGACTTTCAGGGCATCCTGGGCGTCGTGGGCCACGAGTACTTCCACAACTGGTCCGGAGACCGCGTGACCTGCAGAGACTGGTTCCAGCTCTCGCTCAAGGAAGGCTTCACCGTGTTCCGGGACCAGCAGTTCATGGAAGACATGACCTCCCCTGGCGTACAGAGGATCAATGACGTGAACATCCTGCGCAGCCACCAGTTCCGCGAGGACAGCGGGCCGATGGCCCACCCGGTCAGGCCGGAGTCCTACGTCGAGATCAACAACTTCTATACCCTGACCGTGTACAACAAGGGTGCCGAGGTGATCCGCATGATGAGGGCCATCCTCGGTCCCACGGGTTTCAGGAAGGGCACGGACCTCTATTTCTCGCGCCATGACGGGCAGGCGGTCACGACCGATGATTTTGTAAAGGCCATGGAAGACGCTGCGGGCGCCGACCTCTCCCAGTTCAAGCTCTGGTACTCGCAGGCAGGGACGCCGGAACTCAAGGTCAGCCGGTCCTATGACCAGAAGGCCAGGACGTATACACTGACATTCACACAAACCTGCCGGCCAACACCGGGCCAGCCGGAGAAAAAACCGTTTCACATTCCCGTTGCCCTGGGACTGCTCGGGAAGGACGGCAGAGAAATAATCCTGAACCAGCTTTTCGCCCCCAAGGGGGGCTCAGAGAGATGTGAGGGCACAACGGTCCTTGAACTGATGAATACAGAGGAAACTTTCGTATTTACCAACATTCCCGAACAACCTGTCCCTTCGGTCCTGCGCGGGTTCTCTGCGCCGGTGAAGGTGATGCTGGATCTCACTGACGATGAACGGCTGTTCCTGATGGCGAATGATCTCGATGAGTTCAACCGATGGGACGCGGGCCAGCAGCTTGCGGTGAAGCTCATCCTTAAGCTCATCACGGACCATCAGGAAGGAAAAACGCTGACGCTCGACCGGTCTTTTATTGCCGCGTTCAAAAAAACGCTCGAGAGCTCCATGCAGGATAAGTCATTTCAGGCCTTCGCGCTCGCGCTTCCGGGAGAGACCTATCTCGCGGACTTCATGGCAGTGATCGATCCCGCGGCCATCCACGAGGCGAGGCAATTCGTGCAGAAGACCCTGGCAGCGGAACTAAAAGTGCAGTTCCTTGCCGTGTATCACGCGAACGAGGACACCGGGCCGTATCGCCATGACCAGGAGGCCATCGGCAGAAGGAGCCTGAAGAACATCTGCATGGCGTATCTCGCGGAACTCGAAGACGAGGAAAGCCGAGTCCTCTGCATGCAGCAGTTCAAAACAGGCGGGAACATGACCGACGTGGTGACGGCCCTTGCGAACCTGGCGAATATCAACTGCCCGGAGCGGAACGCGGCGCTCGCAGCGTTCTACGCGAAATGGAAGGACGACCCGCTCGTCATGGACAAGTGGCTTTCGATCCAGGCCATGTCTCGCCTGCCGTTTGCGCTCGATACTGTCAAGGAACTCATGCGCCATTCGGCCTTCAACATAAAGAACCCGAACAAGGTCCGCGCCCTGATCGGCGCGTTCTCCCAGGGAAACCCGGTACGGTTCCACGATCCGGACGGGGCGGGGTATGCATTCCTGGCCGATCAGGTCCTTGCCATCGATCCCATGAACCCCCAGATCGCGGCCCGACTCCTGAACCCCTTCACGCTCTGGAACCGGTATGACGAAAAGCGCAAGGCCCTGATGAAGACGCAGCTTGAAAGGATCTTAAACTCACCGAAGCTTTCCAGGGATACGCATGAAGTTGTTTCGAAGAGCCTTGTTTGACCAAAATTGTCAGGGAATATTTCTCGCAAAGACGCAGAGTTCGCGGAGAAAAAATATTTGATGCGGGTTTGCAGGTTGTTGAAAAACTATTTTACAGGGTCTTTGCAAGCGAAGCAATCTCGCTATTCAGAAAATCAATATCATATGGATGCTTCGTCGCCTGTGCTTCTCGCATGACGGTTCAAGAGGCCTATCATGTTATATTTAAACTCTGCGGCCTCCGCATGCTCTGCGAGAGACGCCTTTTGTTCGCGGCTTGTCCGGTTCAGATTGATTCAGA
Source organism: Nitrospirota bacterium (assembly GCA_049793155.1). GTDB lineage: Bacteria > Nitrospirota > UBA9217 > UBA9217 > UBA9217 > JALNZF01. Next base: position 33,627 of record JBARBN010000114.1, on the reverse strand, counting down.
ATCGCAGGAAATACGGCAGCGCCATCAGCGCGACGCCGATCACGATGCTGAGCCATACATTGGAGACAAAATACGGAAAGACGATCAAGCCTATCCCGGAAAGAAGCGCCGCGACCCGCTGTTGTCTTTTCCCATACACAAAATAACCCATGCCGATCGAGCCATACAAAAGACCCCACAGTAATGTTGAGCTGTCCATGGCCTTGTCCTTTTACTTTTTCCCGTACCCGTGGTCCGGCGGCAGACCGCTCTGCCGGGTCTGTTCCACGGCCAGGGCGTCGCACTGCTCGTTCTCCGGGTTGCCGTCGTGGCCCCTCACCCAGGAAAATCTCACCGTATGCTTGTCGCAAAGCTGGAGCAGCCGCGACCACAGATCGCTGTTCTCCGCGATCTCATCCTTGTTGCGCATCCAGTCGTTCTTTTTCCACCGGCGGGCCCATCCTTTTTCGATGCCATTGACAACATACGACGAGTCGCTGTAAATAACGACCGAAGAGGTCCGCGCGAGCGCCTCGAGGCCTTTTATGCAGGCCATCAATTCCATGCGGTTATTGGTCGTCCGCGCGAAGCCGCCTGACAGTTCCCTTCTGTTGCAGCCTTCGAATACCACCACACCGTACCCGCCCGGACCCGGGTTCCTGCTGCACCCGCCGTCGGAGTAGATGACCACGTCCTCTGACGTCTCTGCTGTCCGATGATGCGCAGGGCTTTTTGTGACCGGCTTCGACAGGCGGCGGGGCTTCCCGGGAGCGATGGTTTTTTCCACCAAAGGAAACAGCTCTTGCTGGTGTCTGCCGGTCGCCTTCACGGACATTTCGTCGAACCACGCCTTCGCTTCTCGGCGGGACGCGAACCCCTTGTACACGGCGCCGGGAAACCCCTTTATCTGCGCTTCCCCGCCAAGAGCGCCGGACCACTCGTCGTATATTCCCGGCTTGCGGCCTTTGTATATTGCGTATGATTTTTTCTTGGGCATCGGGTTCTGTCGTTCCCTACTGCAGCCTCGCCCGGCATTTTTTGCAGGTCCGCCTGTTGATATCCGCGCCCATGTATTTTCCGCAGGAGGGGCATATCCAGTTCACGGAGGTAAAGACCATGTATGAGGCAATGATAACGATCTGGGCCCCGAAGAGCGTGCTTTTTGAAAATTCACCGAAGAGATCCGGACGCTTATAGATGACCGCGCACAAGAGAATGGTAAAAAGCGCCGCTGCTATCGCGATGAATTGCCGGGACTGGCGTGCCCGGAACTCCGCTATGATCTGTTTAGGGTCTTTTCTTTGAGGCATGGAACGTTCCCCTTTGATTCAAGTTTTTATCCCAAGCGACGGGAAGAGTTCATTGAAAGACTTTCCGGATATATCACACTGATGGTCCTTATAGTCCTGAAAAAGTCCAATCTGCCTCGGAGACGCGGAGACGCTGAAAATAACACTTTCAGGATTCCAAGGTTTTCTCCGCACCCTCCGCGGCTCTGCGGTTAAATATGACTTCTTACGTTTGCCGGCCGCAGCACTTCTTGAATTTCTTGTTGCTGCCGCAGGGGCAGGGGTCATTGCGGCCGGTCTTGGGTGCTGAGCGGACGACCGGCTTCGGCATGGTCTTCCCGGTGGCAAAGAACCAGACGCCGTTTTCCTTCTTGAACGTGGACAGCTCGTGGTGTTCCTGCTTGTTCCCCTTCTCGACATAGGTAGCCACAAATTCGACCTGTCCCTCGCTTTCCTCCGGTCCCCCGGCTATCGTGTTTACTATCTTGATCCCGATCCACTCCGCACCCTCGGCCCAGGCCCGGGTGCTCTGTTCATCATAATCCGACCGGTGTGCGGGATGCAGGGAGGAGAAAATGTATTCGAGCTCTTTCTTCACGAATGCGCTGTAGCGGGAACGCATCAGCTGTTCCGCGGTCGCTGCGCTGCGCTCGCCTTTTATCAGCGGTCGGCAGCATTCCGCATAAGCACTGTTGGAGCCACAGGGGCAGAGGTCCATATATTTCTCCTGAGGGTTCTTGAAAAAGTCTCTATCGTAAAGCAGTGATAATTATCATACGAAAAACAGCGATAATGCGCAACTGGAAAAGGAATATACCGGGGATAAAAGGGACAGGGGGGGCAGAATGTCCCGAATGCCGGCAACGCACGATAACAGGTAATTTTGCATTGATTATGGGCGGGGCAATGTGCTATATTTCCCGGTGCCTGAAAAAATGTCGGCAAGCATGCGTTTTTCCGGTCACTTCGCCTCACGGGCATGCGTTTGATGTGTCGATGTATCATAACACCCGAGGTCAAAACCTATGTCATATCGAGCCTGGTTCCAATGTATCAATGAAAAGTGCAATGAGCAATATCCGCTCAACAAGATCGTTTACCGCTGCAAGAGCTGCGATTCGCTGCTTGAGGTAAAGCACGACATGCAGGCCCTCGCCCACCGGAGCGCCAAGGCGTGGATGAAGCTCTTCGAGGACCGCTACAAGTCCACCCAGTGGCCCTATGGCTCGGGCGTCTGGGGCAAAAAGGAGTGGGTCCTGCCGCAGATCGCCGACGACAACATCGTCTCGCTCTACGAGGGCGGATCCAACCTGTTCTGGGCCGAGCGGTTCGGCAAGCTGATAGGCCTGGACAACCTCTGGCTCAAGCTCTGCGGCAACTCCCACAGCGGATCGTTCAAGGACCTCGGCATGACGGTGCTGGTATCGCAGGTCAAGCAGATGATCAGCGAGGGCGCCCCGATCCAGGCCGTGGCCTGCGCCTCGACCGGGGATACCTCGGCCGCGCTCGCGGTCTACTGCGCCGCTGCCGGCATCCAGTCCATCGTGCTTCTCCCCAAGGGCAAGATATCCATGGCCCAGCTCGTGCAGCCGATCGCCAATGGCGCGCTGGTCCTGTCGCTGGACACGGATTTCGACGGCTGCATGCGCGTGGTGCGGGAGATCACCAAGGACGAGACGATCTATCTTGCCAATTCCATGAACTCGCTCAGGATCGAGGGCCAGAAGACCGTGGGCATCGAGATCGTCCAGCAGTTCGACTGGGAGGTCCCCGACGTGATCATCATCCCCGGGGGGAACCTGGGGAACGTCTCCGCGCTCGGCAGCGGGCTGCTTATGATACGCGACCTCGGGCTGATCACCAAACTGCCGAGGATCGTCGTCGCCCAGGCGGAGCGCGCCAACCCGCTCTACCGGTCGTATCTGAAGAACTTCGAGTCCTACGAGCCCATGGAGGCCGGGAAGACGCTGGCCAGCGCGATCCAGATCGGCGACCCGGTCAGCATCGTCAAGGCGATCCGCACGCTGAAGCAGTTCGACGGCATCGTCATGGATGCCACGGAGCAGGAGCTGTCAGATGCCGCCGCGCTGGGCGACCGGACCGGCATGTTCAACTGCCCGCACACCGGCGTCGCCCTCGCCGCGATGATCAAACTGATCAAGGCCGGCAAGATCGACAGGTCCGAGCATGTCGTGGTCATCTCCACGGCGCACGGCCTCAAGTTCACCGACTTCAAGATCAACTATCACGAAGAGAAGCTGGGCTTTCCCAGCACGTACGCGAACAAACCCATAGAAGTGCCTGCGAATGTGGACGCGGTCAAGAAAGCGCTCACGAATGCATTGAAAAAGAGGAGAGAACAGAATGTCTAAAAAACCGATCAATCCCCGGAACTGGAACCCGGCCACCCTCGGCATCCACGGCCTGGACCGCGTGCACCACGCGCACTTCGCGGTCTCCACACCGATCGTGCATACCTCGAACTACTACTTCAACAACACCCAGGAAGTCTACGACTTCATGAAGGCGAAAAGCGAGGGCAAGCTCCTGCGCGAGCACGAGTACGGCCGGTACGGCAACCCGACCCAGACCGAGTGCGAACGAAAGCTCGCGGCCATCGAGGGCGCCGAGCGCGCGGTGCTGTTCTCCAGCGGCATGTCCGCCGTGATCCTGACGCTCATGACCTTCATGCGCCGCGACGGCCACATCATCTTCACGAGCGACTGCTACCGCCAGACGCGCGACTTTGCCTCGAACCTGCTGGCTGAGTTCGGCATCAAGGTCTCGCTGGTGGACCCCACGGCAGAGGCCATTGAGAAGGCGATCAAGCCCAACACGAACATCATCTTCACGGAATCGCCCACCAATCCCTATCTGCGGTGTCTGGACCTTGAAGCGGTCGTGAAGGTCGCGAAGAAGCACAAGGTGTTGACCATCATCGACGCCACACTCGCCACGTCGTACAATATCAAGCCGCTGGATATGGGCGTCGATGTCGTGGTCCATTCTTCCACCAAGTATCAGGGAGGTCATAACGACCTCCTGGCCGGCGTCGCCCTGGGCTCAGATAAGCTCATGAATGACGTCTACCGCATGCAGCGCATGATCGGCGCCACACCCGGCCCGCTCACCTGCTTCCTGCTGGAGCGCGGTCTGAAGACCTTCGGCCTCCGGATGAAACACCACAATGAGGCCGGCCTTGCCGTCGCCCGCATGCTCGAGGCGCACCCGAAGATCGAGAAGGTCTGGTATCCCGGCCTGGATTCTCATCCGGACCGGAAGATCGCGAAGGCGCAGATGAAGGGCTTCGGCAGCGTGGTCACCTTCCTGCTCCGGGGCGACGACGCGAAGACCAGAAAGTTCATCGACAACCTAGAACTCTTCCTGATCACGCCGAGCCTCGGCGGCAGCGAAAGCCTCGTGACCCAGATGTGGATGATGTCGTTCTTCGACTACCCCGAGGCCTACCGCAAGAAGATCGGTATGGAGGACAACCTGGTACGGCTGGCATTGGGCCTGGAGGATGTGGATGATCTGATCGCGGACCTGAAGCAGGCGTTGGAGAAGGTCTGATGTTAGAGCGGGGAAAGAGCTTGTTTGCCACGGATGGACACGGATTCAGACGGATAACGTCGAACAACTGATCGATTGGATAAACTATTTAAAGGCTACGGGTTTAAAGGTCGGGTTGCTCGTCAATTTCGGAAAATCAAGATTAGAGTGGAAACGAATGGTTTTTTAAAGTATCCGTTTCTATGAATCCATGGGCAGTTCACCGCGATCATTATCGACGTGAAGGTCACTAACCCCGGATTTGTTTTCATTCGTGTCCATCCGTGGCAAAATAGTTTATTTTCCCCTTTTTCTTTCCGTACTCTTTGCCAAACATGAATAACAAACTCCGACATGAACCCTTCGACATTAAACCCGCAAGTCCCGGCGTCATCCCCCCGTGCCCCGTTGCCCCGGACGCGCTCATCGGCATACCGCGACAGCAGACCAACCCTGCCCGCTGGGACGGATGCGGATGGCAGGCCTTTGTGGCCGACCTTGCCGCGAAGGGGATCGATATTGACGAGCAGAAGGTCGCGCGCACGCTCTACGTTACGGATTCAGGTGGCATGGCCTATGGCCTGCCGCGCGGCGTGCTGATCGCACGCACGACCGGGATAGTGGCCGAGGTCATGGCGGCCGCGCAGAGGCATCACGTGCCGGTGACCGTGCGCGGAGGCGGACTCACGACCGAGGGAGAGACCGTTTCGTTCGGCGGGCTGCAGCTGGACATGCGCGGCATGAGCCGCGTTATCGCGATCGACAAAGACAATATGACCGTGCGCTGCGAAGCCGGGATCTACTGGCATTCGCTCGCGGAATCCCTGCGCAGACAGGGTCTGGATTACCTCTCGGCCCCCTTGAACATGACCGCCTCGGTCGGCGGCACGCTCGGAGTCGGCGGCATTGACATCAACTCCCCGCGCCTTGGCTGCAGCGCGGACCAGACACTGGCGATCAGGATCGTAACACCCACCGGCGGGATCCTGGAATGCTCCGAACAGGAAAACACCTGGTGGTTCAACCGCGTCCTGCTCGGCTACGGACAGTTCGGTATCATCACGGAGGCGACGCTCCGGATCAGGCCCTTTACCCCGCTCACGATGCATTATTTCTATTACGGGGACCTGCTCACGGCCATGGAAGATCTCGTGATGCTCTGCGACGAGGACGCCGCGGATTACACCGGCATCCTAACCATGCTCGACCGGGCGGTGAACCTGCTCGTGGCCTTTGATTCCGATGAGCGGGAAAAGACATTCTTCAAAAAGTGGCGTTCACGCCTCAGGGGATTCGGCGAACTGGGCTTCGCCTTGCATACAGGCCTGCATTACGCGCTCAGACCATGGAAGTTCCGCGAGGCGCTGTATCTTCTTGACCGGAAGCGCACCCTGCTGCCGGAGCTCCAGCCGTCGCATCATATGCAAGAGGGAAAGATCGTGGACCGTACGGTGGTTTTCTCTCAGGCGGTCTGGAAGTTCTGGGGCAACAGGCAGATGGTGATACCGGACCTGGCAACGAGCCGCGAAAAGTTCTTTGAGGCCATCCTGCGCGGCAACGAGGTGTGCAAAAAATACTTTCCGCACTATACGCTCTACTGCGTAGGCATCAAGCTCATCGGACCGCCTGAACGATACGAGCTTTCGTGTATTCCGCCCGACGCCGAGGGCATCGCCTACGGGTGCGAGTTCGAGCCCATGCTCGAAGGCAAGACCTACAGCCGCGATCATCTTCAGTCATTCAAGAACGAGATCTACGACATCGGCGTGGACATGGGTACGAGCTATTACCGCTTCGGCGGCATGATGAAGGGCTACATCCGCAGGGCCTTGGGCGACGCCGTGGTGGATAAGCATCTTGCCATGAAGCGGGAAGTGGACCCTGCCATGGTCCTGAACCGGGATGTGATCTTTTGATGAACAAAATTAAGCGATATGACCGATCTGACCGATCTGACGCCGCCTCGACCGACCCTGCGCAGTGCAACGGCTGCGGCGTGTGCATGCTCTCCTGCCCTGTCTGGAACCAGCACCATACGAAGATGCTGACCTATTGCGGCAGGACCCGGGCCTCGATCGGCGGGGCAACGGATGAAGACCTCATTGCATCAGCCCGGGCATGCATCCTCTGCGGATCCTGCGAGCCCCTCTGCCCCATGGGCATTCGCACGCAGCAGGCAACGATGGCATTGCGCCAGAACCTTGCGGGGCGCGGTCTCCTTCCGAAACCGGTCGCTCAACTCAACACACATTGGTCGGTAACGCCCGCGGCTTCCCGCCTCGTGCTGCCGGGAACAACACTCAGGGCGGACAGTAAACTTGCCTCATCAGTCCTCAGGCTTCTCGAACTGCCTGTCGGCCTCCACGTTGACGACGGATACGATATTACCCTTGCCCTTGAATCAGGCCAGGCAATAAGCGATATCCGCATGACGGAATTCATCACACCGTTGATGAGAGCAACGGAGCTCATCGTTGCTGACGGCCTGCTGTTCAATCTGCTGCGCTCGCTTCTTCCCTCATCGATCACCGTGCGTCCACTGGGGCAGGCCCTGCTTGCAAACCCGAACGTGCGCGCCGGCCTCACGTCAACCGATTTTTACATGATAGAGACGCGGGCCTACAATGCGAATCGCGAGGAATTCGTGGCGTTGTATGACGAACTGCGCCAGGAGACCGGCTGTTTCATGAACCTGGACCTTCAGCGCGTGGCGACTCCAACGGGCGCGGCGAGCTATCATCACCGCGCGGGGCTGGAAAACATCGTCTCCATCGGGTCACAGGTAAGATGGCTGCTTGAAGGCCGCAACGCACAGCGCATCGTGGTCGAGCATCTTGACGATCGGGAGGCCTTTGCCAAGTATACAAAGATCCCGGTCGTTCATCTGGCCGAGGTTGTAAAAGTATGACAAACGTGCGGACAACTGACGTTATCATCGTTGGCGCGAGCCTCTCGGCCGCGGCTGCCGCAAAACGGCTCGTTGACGCGGGATACGAGACCATCGCCCTCGAGCGGTTCAGCCTCCCTCGCGCGAAGCCCTGCAGCGGCATCATCTCGCCAAGAGGACACCGCTTCCTGATAGAGAATTTTGGTCCCCTGCCCAGGGAAGTTCTGCATGAACCGACTTCCTGTAAAGGCGTGACCTTTTACTTTCCCGGCGGCGTTGAGCTGCCCATGGAGTTCGACGGAGGCTCGACCCCGCACCTGAACCGCACCTATTCCGACTATTGGGCGATACAGCGGAGCGGCGTCACGGTCCATGACAATATGCGATTTCTGTCGGCCATTGACCATGGCTCGCATATCGATGTCGTCGCAGGCAACGGACAGGAGGAATCGCGCTACCGCACACGCTATCTGATCGGCGCTGACGGCCCGAACTCCAAGGTGGTCAGCACCCTGTATCCGGAATATCGCGAAAGGATAAAGTGGTTCACGGTCAAGCAGCATCTTCACGAGATCGTCGACTGCCCCCTGGACCCGGAATACTTCCACTACTGGTTCCACGCCGGGCTCGGTTTCTATACCTGGAGCCACCTGCGCAACGGAAAACAGATCGTCGGCGTCGGATACGAGGCGGATGATGATCTGGCCGCCCGTCACGCAAATGCTCTGCGCTACCTGGAAGATCGCCATAAGGTGAAGCTCGGCCCATGCATCACACGCGATTCGAGCGTGAACAACTTCGGCCTCTCGCTCATCAACCGCTATGTCTTCGGGCGCGGGAATATCATCGTGACAGGACAGGCGGCAGGGTTCCTGAACATGATCGCCGAGGGCATGTCTGCCGCGCTCCATTCCGGGGCCATCGCGGGGGAGGCAACGGTGGATGCCTTCAGGCTGAACAAGCCGATCCAGGACATCTACCGGACGATGATCCAGAGCGAAGTGCGGCGCTGCTCGGACCAGTGGAACATCCTGAAGATCCTCTTTGGCCGGCCGCATGAGGCCGACTTCATGGGCACACTTGCCAAACGCGGTATGCGCGACAAGCTCATCGTGCTGAAGGACACGGCGAAGTTCCTTGCACCCTGGGGAAAATATAATTGGGGACGTCAGATGCTCTGGCAGGCGATCACAAGGCAGGTAACAGGCGGATATAATCCCCGGCGGTGGTTGTGAGAACGCGCGGGTGAGAGCACTCTTGAGAGTGAATATATTCCTCGTGCTCAGTTGTCACCGAATAAACCCTAACCAGTTGATGAGAAGTTAGATGCGTGCATCTAAATATGATGAAGTCGTAAAAAGTTGAAAAACTCCTTACTTGTCATTTCGAACGAAGTGAGAAATCTCAGTTTTCCAGTCGGCTGAAAGATCCCTCTCTTCGTTCGGGATGACACCTTCTGACTTTTTACGAGACTATCAAATATATATGCTTTTTCGACGATGTGCCGGTCAAAATAGAATACTTTTAAATCTTAGCTAATTTCCAGCACCGCAACCTTCACCACGATCTTCATAACTGGCGATGATGCACCGCCTGCAAGTTTGGGTGCATGCCCGTCTTCCGGCCAAAGCACTGCAAGTTGACCTGCCTGCAGATGAACTGGCGTCCATTTTCCCTTTGCCACAGTTCCGAAGCAGATGTCTTTGTCCGCATCATAGTCCTCTGTGATCGTCATCAGCGATAGCGGCGCCCAACCTATGACCTCTTCGCCTGATACGATGAACTGAACGTCTATGTACTTCCGGTGGCATTCGAACTTCGGCGCGTCGGTTATCATGGTCTCATACCGCTGGACCAGGGCAAACATCCGTTTCCCGTCGATCTCGACCCTGCCATCGGGCAGGCCGTGAAGATTACGCGTGCGCAAAAAAGCAAGGGCCTTCTGCAATCCAGATGTAAGGGCGGTCTGATGATCAATGTGATCGAGGTCTGAGACTAGCATGAGGTTCTCCTAACCCGGACAAGCCGGAAAAAGCAGACTAGAACTAAAAGGCGCCTCTCGCAAAGCCGCAAAGACGCCAAGAAAATCTTTAGGTCTTGGTTTTAAAAACAAACGAGGTAGCCTTTCTTTGCGAGCTTAGCGTCTTTGCGAGAAAATTTCTTGCCGTTTTGAGAAAAATTATACTCCTTAGTTACTTCGAGATAAAACGAACAAAACCGCGTCAAATACGTTGATGGATAAAGGCGAGGAGAATGCTGCGCATATGGCGGGACGCGATGGAACTCAGGGTGGTGAGAGGATGCTGGACGCGAACGGACGCGGAACCCGATTGCCGGCGAGCTCGGCCCCATCCCCCCGCGGTTATTCATCTCTTCTTAACAGGCGCCTTGTTCTCCTTGCGCAATATCAAGCCGATGTACTTGTTGATCGGGTTTGAACGGTCAAGGAACGACAAGGGGGCTTTTTTCCTTGACCCCAGAGCCCGTAATTCCATCTGAATATCACGGTTGTTACTGTCATACTTCAGCCCTTTTTCAAAAGCCTCAAGCGCGTCTTTTTTCCTGCCCGCGGCAACGTAAGCCCTTCCGAGATTAAGTAAAAAGGCAGGGTAGAGCATATCTTCACCGAACGATGACTCCCTTTTTAACATGGAAATAGCCTGTTTGCATTTATCAACACCGGCGCGGTACTTTTTGTCCACCAGGGCCTGCAGACAACCGAAATAGGAGAGGATGAAAGGATCGTCAGGATACTCCACGGCGGCTTGCTGCAGGAGACTGAAAGCCTCCTTCTGGCTTCCATTCCGGAGATGCGCCTTCACTTGCCGAAGATACTCTCCCGGCCTTATTATCTCTGCTTTGTCGGGCGGCATTGACCCTCTTGCATTCACTGATTTTATCGAATCGTCTGTTTCATTCATGCTCGTATTTTATCATATCCGCGGACGAAGAACTTGTGATTGTTATCACACCGGTAAAACGGGACGAAAAGGTGATTACTCAATCATCTTAAGCGCCGGATCTCTTGATCAGGAGCATCTTCGCGAAATTTTCCCTACTGATGATTTTTTCGTCGATCAGGAGGTCGATCAACGCCTCAAGTCGTAATTCCCTCTCATGCTGCTCCTGCTGCCAGCTGTCCGCCATTTCTTTGGGACGAATAATTTCCAATTTTCCGAAATTTGATTTCTTACTTGGCTTCCGATCAACCACCTCGCCATCATAATATTTGCGGATCGCATCTTTAATCTCGGATTCCAGCGCAAGAACCGGAGAAATTTTCAGACTCGTGATAAATTGAAGCTCACTTATCGCATCAAGATCAAAGGGGTCGGCCATAGCTACATATAAGGTATTCTCACGCAACCTGGTCGGAACAACCTCATACTTCTTTACCAGTTTAGTTGGAAGAAGATTTATTTGTTTATCCACAAGGGGAGGATCAAATAAGTTGACATAGGGGATCCTGATGTATTTCGAGATGGCTTCAGCTAATTCTACTTCGTTTACGAACCCCAACTCAATGAGATTGTGTCCGAGCTTCCCCCCCCAGGTCTTCTGGCGACCCAGGGCCGCCTCCAGCTGATTGTTGTCTATGAGACCGGTTTCTATCAGTATCTCACCAAGTTTTTTTACCATAAACAGGTCCTCCCACTTGTTGGCAAAAAATTAAAGCGACCATCCGTGTACATCTTCAGCGAATAAAATAGCGTTTCCATGCGGTGAATTATAGTCCTTCGAGGGGTTATTGGCAAGGGGATTTCATCTGAGGATGATAGAGAAGAAGCGAAATTCTGTGATTGCAGTGCTTTGTTCGCCCAAATGTTTCTCCCGGGATGAAACTATTGCATTCACGTCCCCCGCGGTTTCGCGCGCTTAGTCGGCGCGGCATTCCAGGGGTCATCCGGCCACGGGTGCCTGGGGTAGCGGCCCCTCAGGTCCTTTTTCACAAGCGGATACCCCGTGTTCCAGAAGGCCTTCAGGTCCTGGGTGATCTGGACCGGCCTGCCCGCGGGAGAAAGAAGATGGAGCAGGACCTTGACTCGGCCGTCAGCTATCGTCGGGGTGTCTGCAAGCCCGAACATCTCCTGAAGCTTAACCGCAAGAACCGGCTGACCACCGGAAGAATAATCGAGCACCACCCGGCTGCTGCTCGGCACCGTGATCGACAGGGGCGCGCGTTCTTCCAGGAGCCGCGCCTGTTCCCGGGAAAGCCTTGCTTTGAGCGCCCGCAGGACGTTCAACCCCCGAAGTCCCTGCGCACTGCGAATATTTCCGAGCCAGGGAAGAAGCCATTCTTTCGGGCCGGCGAGGAGGTGCTCATCGGAAAGGTCGGGCCAGGTCTCTTCGGAAAAAACCTTCTTCATGAGCCCTGTTCTTGCCTGAAGCTGCTTCGCCTCGTTACTAAAGGTCAGCAGTCCCGGATTCGCGCGCACCACGTCGCACAGGATCGGCGCTGCCTCTTCATCGGCGGGCGTGAAGGGCCGGGTTGCAAGGAGCAGCGTCCCCAGCCGTTCTTCTTCCGCGGCCGCGATCCTGTCGTCCTTCCGATCCCACTCCACACGCCTGATCGTTTCGATGTTCCCCGCGCATTCGCTCCGTATGACGTCCTCGGTGACCGGCGCGGCCATATGAATAATACCCTCTGTCTTCTCACCCGCATCGACGTTGACGGCGATGAGATACGGGCTGCTGACGAGATGACTGTCCGGAGAAAGAAGCACACCCCTGCCCTGTGCGATAATGTAGCTGCGATTGCCTTCCGCGCGACGCTTGCAGATCCTGTCCGGATAGGCCGAAAGCAGGAGCCGGGAGATCGTCTCGTGATCGACGTCCTTTTCAGCTGCCCGGGACTTTGCCCCGGACATCAGACGCTGGAGTTGCGCCGAGGTCCGCTCCACTGCCCGGAGAGCGGAGGGATCCGTTGCCCCGCCTGCTTCCGCCCCCCTTTGTCCCCTGCGCAGCGCGTCGATCCTCTCCGAAATATCGGGTTCATTGATCCTGCGGTCCGTGGCGCCGCGCCGGAAGATCTCGCGCTCCGACAGGATGGCCGCAAGGTCCGCGCCGAGGCGCACACACCCCAGTTCCTCCGACCTCATCATGAGGCGTGAAAGCCTTGGGTGGAGAGGAAGGCGGGCCATCGCCCTGCCAAGCGAAGTGACCGAATACGAGGCGTCGAGCGCGCCAAGGTCATTGAGCAGCTGCACGCCTGTTGTCCAGGCCGCGGCAGGCGGCGCATCGAGCCAGGAGAGCGCGTGCGGGTCTTTCACGCCCCATGCGGCAAGTTCGAGCGCAAGCGGGGAAAGGTCGGACACGAGGATCTCGGGCTGCGTAAAAGCAGACATGCCATGAAGGTCATGCCTGCTGTAGAGACGATAGCACGCGCCCGGTCCGAGCCGTCCCGCCCTGCCCTTTCGCTGGTCCGCCGATGCCTTTGAAACGGGGACGGTCGCCAGCCGGTTCATTCCCGTCGCGGGATCGTACCGGAGCATGCGCGTCAGGCCGCTGTCTATCACAACGTGCACGCCCTCGATGGTGAGACTCGTCTCCGCGATGTTCGTGGCGAGCACGATCTTGCGCTGGTCCTTTGACGGGAGAAGGGCGCGCTCCTGTTCCTCGAACGGCAGGTCTCCATACAGCGGATGCAGCGCAATGCGGTCTTCGCTCATGTTCAGTGAAGCGCGAAGCTGTCTGTCGCATGCGCGGATCTCGCCGGAGCCGGGAAGGAACACGAGGATATCGCCATACGTGTCATTCAAGGCGGTCTTGATAGCCGAGGTGATGCGCAGGGGAAGAGGACCGGAAGTGTCCTCGACGTACCGTTCTTCCACGGGAAAGGCCTTGCCGCTCGAGGTGATCACCGGCGCGTCGCCAAGCAGTGCCGCGATGGGGCCGCACTCCATGGTCGCGGACATGACCAGGATCTTCAGGTCCTCGCGAAGTTGTTTGCGGATATCGAGACAGAGCGCGAGGGCAAGGTCCGCATGGATGCTCCGTTCATGGAATTCGTCGAAGATGACCATGGCAACGCCCTGGAGACCCGGGTCGGCCTGGATGCGTCGCGTGAGGATGCCCTCGGTCACGACCTCTATCCGGGTCCTTTCCGATCTCTTCGTGTCGAAGCGTATGGCATAGCCCACGGTCTCGCCTGCCTGCTCGCCAAGCGTTCTCGCCATCCAGCGCGCGGCCGAGACAGCGGCGATCCTGCGCGGTTCGAGCATGATGATCCGGCCCTGTTCGGCAGGCAATACGTCAAGAAGCGCGAGCGGGACACGCGTGGTCTTGCCGGCCCCGGGCGGCGCGTGCAGAACGATTGACGGATTATAGAGGACCGCCTGCTTCAGCTTTGGAAGGATCGTATCGATGGGATAGGTAGTCACGACAAGCCTTCAGACCACAGTGCGGAGATATTAAGGATCTCGAAATAGAAACAAGGTACATACGGTCATTCCCGAGGCTTCAATCGGGAATCTGGTGTGAGGACCTTATCCCCGATAGAAACGTTCGGGGATGACAAATCAGTGGGTGTAAAAATTATTATGAGACCTTTAACGCCTGTTCTTCCGTGTCTAAATGCTCTTTTTTGGACAATTAAATCACGAGGTTGTCGATCAGCCTCGTGCTTCCGATCCGGATGGCGACCAGCAGCGCCATGCTGTCTTTGGCGAATGCAAGGGGCATGAGGTTCTCCCGATCGGCGACCTCTACGTAATCGATCTCAATTCCCGGGACCTCGCGCAGGACCGCGAGCATCTTGTTCTTAAGCTTTTCCGGTTCCTTGCCCCCTGCTTTCGCCATATGCTCTGCCGCGGACAGGGCGCGATGGATGACCGCGGCCTTTCGCCGATCATCGACGCTCAGATAGCTGTTCCGCGAGCTCATTGCAAGGCCGTCCGGCTCGCGCACCGTTGGAAGCACCGCGATGTCTACATCCATGTCCAGGCCTTTGACCATCCGCCTGATGACCGCGCACTGCTGATAGTCCTTCTGGCCAAAGAACGCCTTGTGCGGCTTCACAATGTTGAAAAGCTTTGCCACCACAGTGGCCACTCCTCGGAAGTGTCCGGGCCTTACCGCGCCTTCCAGAACATCAGTGATCCCCTCAACCGTGACGAAGACGGATGGAGCATCAGGATACATCCCGGAGGCTGTGGGCATGAACAGGACGTCGACGCCGGTATCTTCGCACTTTGCGCGGTCCCCTGCCTCGTCGCGCGGATAGCGGTCAAGGTCCTCGTTCGCTCCGAATTGGGTTGGGTTCACAAAGATGCTCACGGCCACGACATCGCACTCCTGCCGTGCGCGCCGCATGAGCGACACATGGCCCTCATGCAGAAAGCCCATGGTCGGGACGAAACCGATCGTCCTGCCTTCACTGCGAACTGAATCGGCAAAGGACTGCATATCGGATATGGCGGTGATGATCTTCATAGAATTGAGGATGAGACAACCGATAAAATCAACAGCCACCGCGGAGACACTGAGACACGGAGAACATCGAAAATAGGAGATACATCCCTTTATCTTCTCGATCCTCCTCCGTGGCCTCCGTGTCTCCGTGGTAAAAAAATCTTTACGGTTTTATCTCATGGGTAAGGCAGGCTACTTACCGAGAAGGGTTGTGAACGTGTCGTGATGGCCTTCCTCGTCCGCGAGGATCTGCTCGAAGAGCAGCCGGGTCGTGGTATCACCCTCTGATGCGGCCTGCTTGATGATCTTTTTGTAGAGGTCAATGGCCTCTTCCTCGGCCTTCGCGTCATGCTTGAGCATCTCCTTGACCGTACCACCCACCTTGATGGGATCCGGTTTGGTCGTGGGAGTGATGTCAAAATAGAAGATCCTCTCCGCGATCTTCTCAGCGTGCTTCATCTCCGCGATCGCTACCTCTTCGAACACATCGGCGATCTCCGCCGATTCCAGTCCTTTAGCCATGATATGCTGCCACATGTATTGTACGCTCACCTGTATCTCGCGTGCGATCGCCTGCTGCATCATATCGGTCAACTTGCTGCTCGCTTTCTGTACCATAGACTAGTCTCCTTTCGAATTGTGAACCCGCGCGCTTTTATATACCATGATGAAAATACTACCAGAAAATTCTGAAAAAGGGAAGGAAGGAATGAACAACGCCCTGAGCACACTGCTATTCCGGGAGCTGTCAGAACTATTGACGCGGCTTCCTTATCCCCCGGTGAGCGGAAAATTCCTGTTCAGCGCGCTCGGGGTCGACGGCATTGTTCACGATCAGCTGCTGCAAGTGCTGGTAGCTGTCGAGATCAAGCTCGGTGAATTCCACTGCCAGGCTTCCCTCCTGGGACCGGACCATCTTTCCCTTTGCATCGATGATAACGGGGTTTTCCGACCCGCCAAGAGCAATCCTCACCTGGCACGGGGTCTCTGCCGGCGGGACGGCCTCTCGGGTAGACAAGCGGATACCGCTCATGCTGATGTCGATCCCCTCCTGAGACCGGATGCTTCGGCCTTGCGCCCGTACCTCCACATCCGTATTAAAGGGCACCCTGCTAAAACCTCTTTTTTCCATCAACTGGGCCGCCATGGAAATACCTCTCTTTTTTATGAATTAAACATAGTAAGTATAACAGCAAATTTCCATCGCCGTCAATGACCTGTTTTATTTATCGGGAGCAGTCGTCCGTCCACGCCAACCGCAGCAGGCCTGACCGGCATCCGACCCGCAAACCTCTGGTTTTGTTTGACATCCCCCCGGGTTTCTGGTAAAAGAATATAGCTTTGAACTTTGCCCGCAATGGCACATTACATAATTTACAGGGAGGAAAGAACTCAATGAGGAAAGCTAGGATTTTGTTTACCGCCATTATCGCTGTTTTCATGAGTGTTGCCGTCTCTGCGCAAGCCCAGATGCCGGCGCCAAAAACCATAACGGTCACAAAAGAGGAGATCAAAAAAATGTCAGGCACAAAAGCGATCATTGAAACCAAGTTCGGAAATATCACGCTGAAGTTCTTTCCCGACGTCGCCCCCGGGCATGTGAAAAATTTCATCGATCTCGCCAAAAAAGGCTTCTACGACGGTACCACCTTCCACCGCGTGATCCCCGGCTTCATGATCCAGGGCGGCGACCCGAACTCCAAGGACCCGAACAAGAGCAGGCACGGCCAGGGAGGGCCCGGGTACACCATCAAGGCTGAGTTTAGCGACAAACCGCACAAGCGCGGCACACTCTCCATGGCCAGGGCAGGCCATCCCGACAGCGCGGGTTCGCAGTTCTTCATCTGCGTAAAGGATTCGCCGTTCCTCGACAAGCAATATACGGTGTTCGGCGAGGTTGAGAGCGGCATCGAGGTGGTGGACAAGATCGTGTCCCAGCCCCGGGATCGGAACGACAACCCCGACGAACGCGTTGAGATGAAGGTCAAGATCGTGGAAGGGAAATAATGGGTCAAGTAGCAAGGGTCATGGGTCATGGAACATCAAAGTCTTTTTGACCCTTGCCCCCTGACCCTTGACCCGCATTTGGGGGCTTAGTCTTTGAAACAGGATATTAAAAAAATCGTCGTTGCCTATTCCGGCGGGCTCGACACGTCGGTCATCATCACCTGGCTCAGGGAGACCTACGAATGCGAGGTGATAGCCTTCACTGCCGACATCGGCCAGGGCGAGGAGCTCGAACCGCTCCGCGAAAAGGCGATCAAGACCGGCGCGAGCAAGATCTATATCGACGACCTGCGCGAAGAGTTCGTCAGGGACTTCGTGTTCCCCGTGCTGCGGGCGAATGCCGTGTACGAGGGCCGCTATCTCCTCGGCACCTCCATCGCACGGCCGCTGATCGCCAAGCGCCAGATCGAGATCGCCCGGAAAGAAGGGGCTGACGCGGTATCTCATGGCGCGACCGGCAAGGGAAATGACCAGGTCAGGTTCGAGCTCACCTATCTGGCGCTCAAGCCCGACGTGAAGATCGTGGCCCCCTGGCGCGAGTGGACCATGAAGGGCCGCGAGGAGCTGATCGCCTATGCGGAAAAACATAAGATCCCGGTGACGGCGACCAGGTCCAAACCCTATTCCACGGACCGGAACCTGCTGCACATCAGCTATGAGGGCGGCATTCTTGAAGATCCCTGGAAGGAATCGACCGACGACATGTACACAATGGCAGTTCCGGTGGAAAAGGCGCCGGACAAGCCGGAGTATCTCGAAGTAGCGTATGAGGCGGGGAACCCCGTGTCCATCAATAACAGAGAACTGTCGCCCGCCGCGCTCCTCGCAGAAGCGAATCGGCTCGCGGGTAGCCACGGGATCGGCAGGGTCGATTTCGTTGAGAACCGCTATGTGGGCATGAAGTCCCGCGGGGTGTACGAGACCCCGGGCGGCACGCTGCTCCATGCCGCGCACCGTGCGGTGGAGTCCATCACCATGGACCGCGAGGTCATGCATCTGCGGGACGGCCTGGTCCCCCGCTACGCTGAGCTGGTATACTACGGGTACTGGTTCGCGCCGGAACGGTCCATGCTCCAGACCGCGATCGACGAATCGCAAAAGAACGTGACCGGCACTGCGCGTATCAGGCTTTATAAAGGAAACTGCGATACCGTGGGCAGAAAGTCCCCTGTCTCGCTCTATAACCCCGAGCTCGCCACCTTCGAGGCCGACCGGGTCTATGACCAAAAGGACGCCGAGGGTTTCATCCGGTTGAATGCGCTGCGGTTGAGAGTCGGGAAAACAGTAAGCACCAAATAACAAATAAATGTAACTGCCCAGGTCTCCAACTTCGTCTTCCCCGAGTGCAGCTATCGGGGATCCAGTGTCTTTTTAGGAACCTCTGGATTCACGATTTAAGCGTTCGGGAATGACGGTTTTAAGTGAATACCTCTTGAATAGTTACTCGCAATTGGGGTTGGGTGCTTGGGATTTGGTATTTTTTAATCATATGGCCATGAAAAAGAAAATAACAAAAAAGTCAACGTCGCCGAAGAAAGCGCCCAAGACGGCAAAGCCCTGGGGCGGCCGGTTCACCGAGGCGACGAACAAGCTCGTGGAGGAGTTTACCGCCTCGGTCCCCTACGACTGGCGGCTCTATCCCTACGACATCGCCGGCAGCATTGCCCATGCTACCATGCTTGCCAAGACCGGCATCATCACGAAGAATGAGTCGCGCAGGATCATCAGGGGGCTTCGGGACATCCTGCGGGAGATCGCCGCGGGGGCATTCGATTTCAGCCTTGAGCTCGAAGATATTCATATGAACATCGAGGACCGGCTGATCAGAAAGATCGGCCCCGTGGGCGGCAAGCTCCACACCGCGCGAAGCAGGAACGATCAGGTGGCGCTCGACATCCGCATGTATCTGCGCGACGAGATCGCCGAGATCCACGAGCTCCTCGGGCTGCTTCAGAACGTGGTCATCAGCCTCGCGGAGCTGCACCGTGACGTGGTCATGCCGGGATATACGCATCTCCAGAGGGCCCAGCCCGTGCTCTTCGGCCACCACCTGCTGGCTTACTACGAGATGTTCGATCGTGATCGCGGCAGGCTCGTGGACTGCTTCCGGCGCGTGAACGTCATGCCCCTGGGCGCAGGGGCGCTCGCGGGGACCGTACTGCCCATCGACAGAAAGTATGTCGCACGGCTGCTTGCCTTCGCCGGGATATGCGAGAACAGCATTGACGCGGTCTCGGACCGGGACTTTTCCATCGAGTTCACGGCAGCCTGCGCCCAGATCATGATGCACCTTTCGCGCTTCGCCGAGGAGTTAGTCATCTGGTCGTCTTCGGAGTTCGGATTCATCACGATCGGCGACGCATTCACCACCGGCTCGTCCATCATGCCGCAAAAGAAGAACCCCGATGTGGCAGAACTCACACGCGGCAAGACCGGCAGGGTCTACGGCAGCCTGACCGCGCTCCTCACGATCATGAAAGGCCTGCCGCTCGCCTATAACCGGGACATGCAGGAGGACAAGGAGCCGGTCTTCGACGCTGCGGACACGGTCAGGCATAGCCTGGCGGTATATACCGAGATGCTCAAAAACGTCACGGTGCACAAGGACGCGATGCGCAAGGCTGCTGAAGACGGATTCATCACGGCCACCGATCTGGCGGACTACCTCGTCCGGAAAGGCGTGCCTTTCCGCCGGGCGCACGAGATCGTCGGCAAGGCCGTCCTGCTCGCGAGCGAGCGGGGATGCGGTCTTCGGAACGTAGCCCTCGAAGAATACAGGAAGCTTTCGCCGCTGATCCGAGAGGACGTGTACGATGCGCTCTCCCTTGAGGCGTCGGTCGGCAGGCGCACGTCGTACGGAGGAACCGCGCCCTCGAACCTGAAAAAGCGGCTTCAAGCGCTTAAGAAAAAGAGTCGATGAATATCCGTGCACGAATTTTTTTTACGGCCTGTCTTCTTCTTGCTCTGACAACCGCTGTTGCCTGCGGCAGAAAAACGCTGCCCCTGGTCCCCGATAGTCCGAGGCCTGCGGTGATTAAAGACCTCAAGGGTATAACCAGGGACACCGTCGCGTTCCTTTCCTGGCCGGTCCCGACCCAGAACGTTGAAGGCAGAGGCATGCTCCCCTCTGACATACAACGGTTCCGCATCTACCGGGCCGAGATCGGACGGGATGCAAAGAGGGTCCGGTACAAGTTATACGCCGAGATAAACATGGCCAGCCCGGCGCCCGCGGAGATCCGGAACGGCACGGTTTTCTGGGACGATCAGAATTTGAAATACGGGCAGGCGTACAGCTACCGGTTCCGGGCAATAAGCGTCCGGGGGGGGGTAAGCCCGCTGTCCGATGAAGTGCGGATCGCGCCGCTGCTGTCGCTTTCGATCCCCACTGGCCTCACGGCACATGGAAAAGACAGCTCCGTCAACCTTTCCTGGACGCCGACAACGACAAGAATGGATGGCAGCCGTTACGACGGCTTTGTTGGATATAATCTATACCGCGGAACCGAAAAAGGCCTGTATGGAGATTCACCGCTGAACAAGGAGCCGATCAGGACCGATTCGTTCAAGGACACCACGGTAGTGAATGACAGGACCTATTACTATATGGTCCGTTCCGTGGACAGTCCGGCGCTTCCCTGGAAAGAAAGCCCGGATTCAGAAGAGGTTTCGGCAACACCCCGGGACATGACTCCGCCGGCCAGACCCACGGGGTTGACTGTCGTGCCGGGCGTCGGCAGGGCATTTCTCACCTGGAACGAGAACAAGGAACTGGACCTCGCGGGATACCACATATACCGCTCAACGAGAAAAGGCAGGGATTTCAAGCGGCTTACGCACAAGGTACTCACACGGACCACGTACTCCGATGAAACCGCTCAACAGGGCATGGAATATTATTACATGATCACCGCCGTGGACCGGGCCGGAAATGAGAGCAAGGGGTCGGAAGAAAAAATGGCCTCGATCGAGAAACTGAGGTAATATGGACAAGGTCAGGCCCGCCGCCGGCGGGATTGCCCGGTCCAAAAATCCATGCATGATTTTCAATATAAGAACGGCGAGCTGTACTGTGAAGGGGTCCCGGTAAGGACCGTGGCCCAGCGGGTCGGTACGCCGTTCTATCTTTACAGCGGCAATACGCTCTCGAACCATTACCGGGCGTTCGACAGCGCCTTTGCCGGCCTTGCACATATCATCTGCTTCGCGCTTAAATCCAATTCGAACAGCGCGGTGCTCAGACTGCTCGGCAGGGAAGGAGCCGGAGCGGACATCGTTTCGGGCGGCGAACTCTTTCGCGCGCTCCGCGCCGGGATCGATCCGAATAAGATCGTCTACGCGGGGGTCGGCAAGCGCAGGGACGAGATCGAGTACGCACTGAAGGCCGGCATCCTCATGTTCAACGTCGAGTCCGGGGAGGAACTGGTCGCCCTCGACCGGGCCGCACAGGAGATGCGCGCGGTCGCCAGGATCGCCCTCCGGGTAAACCCGGATATCGACCCCAGGACCCATGCCTATATCTCCACCGGTCTCAAGGAGAACAAGTTCGGCATCCCCATCGACCGGGCGCTCGAGTTTTATCAGACCGCGAAGGGCTTTGCGAACCTCGAAGTGGTCGGCGTTCACCAGCACATCGGCTCGCAGATCACCGAAGTCCAGCCGTTCGTGGACGCCCTCGAAAAGCTCGTCGGGTTCGTGAACGAGCTCAAGTCCGCGGGCATCAAAATTCAGTACATCAATATCGGTGGGGGTCTGGGCATCCCGTACCGGGACGAAACGCCTCCCCTGCCGAAAGAGGTGGCGCAGGCAATCCGGCCGTTGCTCAAAAACTGCGGGTGCACCATCATCATGGAGCCGGGGAGAGCTATCACCGGCAACGCCGGAATACTCGTCACGAGCGCGCTCTACCACAAGGACAGCGGGGAAAAACGGTTCCTCATCGTGGACGCGGGAATGAACGATCTGATCCGGCCCAGCCTGTATGAGGCTTATCATGATATTCTTCCGGTGGTCGAGTCCTCCGCTGCCGCGGAGGCGGCGTTCGACGTAGTCGGCCCGATCTGCGAATCCGGTGATTTTCTCGGCAAGGACCGGAAGATGCGCGAGATACAGCAGGGCGAGCTCCTCGCGGTGATGAGCGCTGGCGCCTACGGATTCTCTATGTCCTCGAACTACAACTCCCGGCCTCGCGCTGCCGAGGTGCTGGTCAGGGGCAGCGACTATTACGTTGTGCGGGAGCGCGAGACCTACGCTGATCTTGTCAAGGGAGAGAAGGTGCCGGGGTGGCTGGAGGAATGAACGGATTCACGGCTGTGTCACCGGTCACGACGATGATCGAGGCGATGTCGGATTCGTAAATTTCTTTGCGTTATCGTGTTTTGGCGGGAAACAGGTTTCTTATGAAGAAGATACCATTTTATAAGATGCAGGGAAGCGGCAACGATTTTATCCTGATCGACAACCGCCGGAAAATCCTGAAAGGATTGGACCTGAAGGGACTGGCGGTGAAAGTCTGCGACCGGCACTACTCTGTCGGCGCCGACGGACTGATTGTGATCGTAACGTCGAAGAAAGCGGACTTCGGATGGCGGTTCTTTAACGCCGACGGGAGCGAGGCCGAGATGTGCGGGAATGGGTCACGGTGCGCGGCGCGGTTTGCGCTCCTCAAAAAGATCGCAAAAAAAGACATGACCTTCGATACGCTTGCAGGGCCCATCCATGCACAGGTGAAAAAGGACACCGTGAAGGTGCAGCTCGACGGCGCCTCCGGCTTGCGCCTGAACATCGCCGTCCCGCTCGACAGCGGATTGCGCATGGGACATTTCATAAACACGGGCGTGCCGCACCTCGTCTATCTCTCCAAGGATTTGGACCATGAAGACGTTGACCGGATCGGGAGGACCTCGCGGTATCACGAGCTGTTCAAGCCGGCGGGCACGAATGTGAATTTTATACAGATCCAGGGCAGGCACAAGCTCAGGATCAGGACCTACGAACGCGGCGTGGAGGGCGAGACCCTGGCCTGCGGCACGGGCTCTGTGGCAGCGGCACTCATCGCCGGTTCGCTCGGTGCGGCCTCATCGCCGGTCGAGGTCTTGACCTGGGGCGGTGAAAAGCTGATCGTCTCGTTCGAACGCACAGAGGACGGTTTCAGCGCCATCCACCTCGAAGGCAACGCAGTGGTGATCTGCGAGGGAATATTGTATCATTAACAGGGAGGATGCATTACGGTAACGGTCACGTGACACTTTTTTTGTCGGGTGCGTCGTTTGACGTCGGACGCTGCCGTGGTCCGATACGGGCTTTACGGCCGATATACGAGGACATTAGTCGTTTCAAGCAAGGAGGATCTCATGTTTAAAGGTTCCATGGTTGCGATTGTGACGCCGTTCAAAAACGGGAAGGTTGACGAGAAGGCGCTCGGTGACCTGATCGAGTTTCACATTAAAAGCGGCACGGACGTGATAGTTCCCTGCGGCACCACGGGCGAGTCCGCCACCCTCTCCCATGAGGAGCACCACCGCGTGGTCGAGTTCACCGTGAAGACGGTGAACGGGCGCATACCGGTGGTCGCGGGCGCGGGTTCGAACTCTACCTCCGAGACACTGGAGCTCACCAAGTACGCGCAAAAGGCGGGCGCAAACGGCGTACTGCTCATCACGCCGTATTACAACAAGCCCACCCAGGAGGGGCTGTACCAGCATTTCAAAAAGGTGACCGACACGGTGGACATTCCCGTCATATTGTACAATGTTCCGGGCAGGACCAGCGTGAACATGCTGCCTTCCACCGTGGCCCGCCTGAGGGAGATCAGGAACATCGTCGGCATCAAGGAAGCGACCGGGGACCTGAAGCAGGTCAGCGAACTCATCCGTCTCTGCGGCAGGGACTTTGATGTCATTTCGGGAGATGATTTCACGACCCTCCCGCTCCTCGCCATCGGCGGCGTGGGCGCGATCTCCGTAACCGCCAATATCATTCCAGCCGATGCAGCCGGGATGTTTGACGCCTTTTTCGGGGGGAAGATGGAGGAGGCGCTCAAGTTTCATTACAAGATGGAACCTCTGCACAGCCTCATGTTCATCGAGACGAACCCCATCCCGGTCAAGACCGCGCTCGCGCTCATGGGCAGGATCAGCGAGGAGTTCCGGCTGCCGCTCTGCTCGCTGGCGGACGCGAACAAGGAGAAACTCAAGAAGGCGCTGAAAGACTACGGGTTGATATAAATCAAAGCATTTATCGCAGAGGTCACAGAGATCGCAGAGAAAACCTTTATCTTTTCATTTTCCTCCGTGTCTCCGTGCCTCTGTGGTTAAATTTCAAGAGGTGAAACCGTGATCAAAGCAGTCGTAACCGGCGCGGCCGGCAGAATGGGCTCTCGCATCATTAATGTGCTTTCGACGTCGGAGGGCATCAGCCTTTCAGGGGCTGTCGAGCGAAAGGGCCACCCCTTCGTGGGACAGGATTCCTGCGGCCCGGCTGGAATCCCTCAGGGAGGGGTCCTGACTCTCATAAGCGACGACCTTCCTGCCGCGCTCAGAACCGGCGACGTGCTCATTGACTTTACCTCTCCGGGGGCAAGCCTGGAGCATATCAAGGCCTGCGCTGAACTGGGCAAGCCCGTCGTCATCGGCTCCACGGGGTTCTCAAAGGAGCAGCTCGACGTGGTCAACCAGTACCTGGGCAAAATTCCCTGCGTTCTGTCACCGAACATGAGCGTCGGTGTGAACGTCTGCTTCAAGGTCCTTGCCGATCTGGCGAAGACGCTGGGGCAGGATTTCGACGTAGAGATCGTCGAAGCGCACCATCGGCTGAAAAAGGACGCCCCTTCCGGCACCGCCGTGCGCATGGGAGAGGTAGTGGCAAACGCTCTCGGCCGCAACTACCGCGAGGTTGCTAATTTTCACCGTGAGGGCATCACCGGGGTGCGGACGAACACGGAGATCGGCATGCAGACGATCCGCGGCGGAGACATTATCGGAGAGCATACGGTCTACTTTATCGGAATGGGAGAGCGAATCGAGCTTACTCACCGCGCGCTCACGCGCGATATGTT
This sequence comes from Nitrospirota bacterium, assembly GCA_049793155.1. Classification (GTDB taxonomy): domain Bacteria; phylum Nitrospirota; class UBA9217; order UBA9217; family UBA9217; genus JALNZF01. The sequence goes on along the minus strand of JBARBN010000114.1, from coordinate 8,447 downwards.
CGCCCGCGGCGCTGTCCGGGCCGCAAAGTGGGTGGTCGGCAGGAAGCCCGGCCTGTACGACATGCAGGACGTGCTGGGGTTGAAGTAACCGGTATCCATCGCAAGGAAGTCACCATTTTTAAAGGAGGAGTTCTCAATGAACAGCTTTCCAAGGGTTGCAGTTATCATCTCCGTATTGCTCATGCTTTTTTGCACATCTCAATCACAGGCCGCGGGTAAGGGGGCTAAAAACCTGGCCGACTGCCCCCGGCTTGAAAAGAAAGACGCGGACGCCATCGTCAAAAAAATCATCCCGGACGGCAAGGCCGTGGATATCAAAGAATCGCCGGTCAAGGGTATATGGCAGATCGATGTGGAAAAAGGAGGACAGCGCGGGTCGATTTTCATCGATTGCTCGAGACAATACCTGATTCAGCTTGTCTCGCTCGAGACCTATCTCAAGCAAATGCAGGCCCAGCAACCCCCCCAGAAAGTTGATACCGCCAAGATCCCCCTCGACGACTCGGTCACCGTAGGCGCGAAGACCGCCGCAAAAAAAGTGATCGTGTTCAGCGACCCAGACTGTCCTTTCTGCCGGAAGCTTCACGAGAGCATCAAGCAGATCGTCGCCAAGAGGCCCGACATTGCATTTATCGAGATCCTTTATCCCCTGCCGATGCACAAGGATTCGCCCAAAAAGGTCCAGGCCATCCTGTGCTCGAAATCAGTCGATATGCTCGATGACGCTTTCTCGGGAAAGACGGTGCCGGAGCCGCCCGCGAGCTGCACCGCCGCTGCGATGGAGCGGAACATGAAGCTTGCCCAATCCCTCAATTTAAACAGCACGCCGACCATGGTGCGCGATGACGGGGCCGTGCTTGCAGGAGCGCTTCCGGAAGACAAGCTGCTGGAATGGATCGATAAAAAGAAGTAAGGGCGGGGCGCCCGATGAGGCTCGTGCGATTTCAGGTCCACGGACGGACGGCCTGCGGCGTCCTGCACGGCGAACAAGTGACCGAGCTTGACGGCGACTTCTTCGGGACGCTGAAAAATTCCGGGACAGGCCATGCGCTCGCCGGCGTGAGGCTTCTTTCACCGTGCATTCCCTCCAAGGTCGTCGCCGTAGGACTGAACTACCGGGACCACGCGAGAGAGCTGGGACTGCCGCTCCCTGACACACCGATCATTTTTCTCAAGCCGCCCACTGCCGTAATCGGTCCCGGCGACATCATACGGTTTCCCGAAATGAGCTCCCGGGTCGACTACGAGGCAGAGCTCGGGATCGTTATAAAGGACCGGATAAAAGACATCCGGCCTGAAGAGGCGCGCAGGCACATTCTGGGTTATACGTGCACGAACGACGTTACGGCTCGGGACCTTCAGAAGAAGGACGGCCAGTGGACGCGTGCCAAGTCATTCGACACTTTCTGCCCCGTCGGCCCCTGGATCGAGACCGATCTCGAACCCGACGATCTTCTTGTCGAGTCCTTTCTCAACGGCGTGCGGCGGCAATCTTCGCGGACCTCGCAGTTTATTTTCAAGACGGATCATATCGTCAGTTTTATTTCCCGGGTCATGACGCTCTATCCGGGCGATCTCGTCATCACCGGCACTCCGGCGGGTATCGGAGCGATGGAACCCGGTGATGAGATCGAAGTGAGGATCGAAGGTATCGGCAGTCTGAAGAATCTGGTGAAGTAAATTAACATACAAATTGCACAATGCACGATTCACCATGAATAGGCGTATCTTTTTGCATTTTGCACTTTGACCTTTTCCTTTTGCATTTCTCTGAGGAGGTTGTCATTGTCGCAGACAAGCGAATCCTACATTCAATCCCTTTTTGCCGATCGCATCGGCGGCAGGATGTTCGGCAGGGAACAGAAGATCTACAAGTTCGAGAAGATCAAGCGTGCAAAGCGCGCGGCCCTCGTTGCTCATCCGGGCTCTGAACTTATCGATTTCGGCGTAGGCGAGCCGGATGAGATGGCCTTTCCCGGCGTGGTCAGGACGCTCCAGGTGGAGGCCGAAAAACCCGAGAACCGCGGCTACGCCGACAACGGAATTCAAGAGTTCAGGGACGCCGCGGCGAGATACCTGCAGAAGGTCTACGGTGTTACCGGCATCGACCCCGAAACTGAGGTGCTGCACGGCATCGGGAGCAAACCCGTGCTCGCCATGCTGCCGGCGATCTTCATCAATCCCGGCGACGTGACGCTCATGACCGTGCCTAATTATCCCATCATGGGGACCCATACCCGCTGGTACGGCGGCAAGGTCGTGGAAATGCCGCTCTACGAAGAAAATGGTTTTCTTCCCTACCTCGATTCCATTTCAGCGGATGTGAGAAAGCGCGCCAAGCTGCTGTACATCAACTACCCGAACAACCCCACGGGGGCGGGCGCGACCAGGGCCTTCTTCGAAAAGGTCGTAACCTTCGCGAAAAGCAACGGGATCGTCGTCGTGCACGACGCCGCCTATGCTGCGCTCACGTACGGAACAAGACCACTCTCATTTCTTTCAGTTCCCGGCGCCAAGGATGTGGGCGTTGAGATCCATTCTCTCTCCAAGGCATTTAACATGACCGGCTGGCGCCTTTCCTTCGTGGCCGGGAATGAGCGAGTGATCGCCGGTTACGGGAATGTGAAGGACAATTACGACTCGGGGCAGTTCAAGGCGATCCAGAAGGCCGGCGTCTATGCCCTGGACCATCCCGAGATCACGGATGAGATCTCGGCCAAATACGAACGCAGGCTCCGGGCCATGTCGGGCGTGCTGGCGGAGCTGGGGTTCAATGCGAAGATGCCGGCCGGCACGTTCTACCTGTACGTAAAAATGCCGGCGGGAATCAAGGGCGGCAGACGTTTCGCGAGCGCGGAGGATTTCTCGGAATTCCTTATCGCCGAGAAGCTCATCAGCACCGTGCCCTGGGACGACGCAGGGTCCTACATTCGCTTCTCGGCAACCTTTGAAGCGAAAGACAAGGCGGACGAAAAGCGGGTGCTCGACGAGTTCAAAAAACGGATGGGGGGCCTGCAATTCGAGTTTTGAAGGTGAAAAAATGAACGAATTTAAGCCTTGCATATCTCTGTCTTCGCGGCTGCACGTGGTGTCTTTATGCCGGTAATTGCATACATCGGGATAGGTTCGAACATGGGAGACAAGACGGCCAATTGCCAGTCGGCCGTCGAGGGTCTTGCAGAAGCGGGGAGGATCATCAGCGTTTCCTCGTTCTACTACACGGAGCCCGTGGGTTACAAAGAACAAGAGGATTTCATTAATGCCGTGGCTTCCCTGGAGACCAACCGCTCACCCTCCGAGCTCCTGGCGATCTGCAATGCTATCGAGGACAGGCTGGGGCGCAGGCGGACAGTGCGCTGGGGTCCGCGGACCGTTGATCTCGACATCCTGCTGTACGGAGACCTGGTGATGAGCCGGCCGGAACTCGTCATTCCCCATCCCTTGATGGCAATGAGAAGGTTTGTGCTTGCGCCGCTTGTCGAGATCGCGCCTGAGGTCATGCATCCCGTCCTGAACAAAACAATGTTCCAGCTTCTCTGCGCACTTCAGAACTCGCACACCGTGATGAAATGCAAACCGGTGAACAGAGGTCAATGACCCAAAAACCTGATATGCGTCCCGCCCGCTACATTGTGACCGAGGGCCCCGTCGGTGTCGGCAAAACCAGCCTTACGTCGCTGCTCGCCGAAGAACTCGGCGCACGACTGATCCTCGAGCAGGCGGAGGAAAACCCCTTTCTCAATGATTTCTACAAGGACCCCGCCCGATACCGGTTCCAAACACAGATGTTCTTCCTCCTGAGCCGATTCAGCCAGCAGCAGGAGATGGTGCAGCCGGACCTCTTTACACGCATCACCATCAGCGATTACCTCTTTGACAAGGACCGGATTTTCGCGTACTTGACCCTTGACGAAAATGAACTGGCGCTCTATGAGCAGTTTTATAAGATCCTTGAACCGAAGATCGTCCAGCCCGACCTGGTGATCTTTCTCCAGGCGGACACCGACACACTGCTCCGACGCATTAAGCAGCGGGGCAGGTCCTTCGAGAAAGAGATCGGGATCGATTACATTGCGGCCGTGAACGAGGCCTATAATCAGTTTTTCTTTCGCTATACCGATACCCCGCTCCTCGTCATCAATACCTCGGACATCGATTTTGTCCATCGGAGGGAAGACCTCGACGACCTGCTGAAACAGATCCTGGGTATGAAGCAGGGAACGCAATACTATGTGCCGAGGACGAAAAAAAAGTAATACAGCGCGGAGCTTTGTGATGACAGGCATCTTGGTTACGTCCGAAGGCCGCGCGATGACTTCCCTGTGTCCTCTGTGGTAAAGGGTTTTTTTCCGATTGCGGTTTATACCCTTTTTGTGTAAGATTGAGCCCATCCATGGCGCTCTACATTCTGAAAAGGCTTTTACTCTTCATCCCCACCCTTCTCGGCATCACGCTTATTACGTTCATTTTGATGCAGTCCCTGCCCGGCGACCCGGTGACGGCCATGGTCGGCGAACGGGCTTCTCCCGAAACGATCGCGCGAATAAGGACCGAACTTGGCCTGGACAGGTCACTCACCTATCAGTATTTCATGTATCTTAAACGACTCGGGAGCGGTCAACTCGGACAATCGCTGTACACCAATCGTCAGGTAACCGATGACCTGCTCCAGAAGTTCCCGAACACGGCAAGGCTCGCGCTCACGGCAATGCTCTTTGCCTCGGTCATCGGCATCGGGACGGGCGTGTTCGCGGCCTCGAAGCGCGGCACTAACTGGGACCGGTTCGTGACGCTCCTGTCCGTGGGCGGCATCTCCATCCCGGTCTTCTGGCTCGGCCTCTCTCTCATGCTTCTTTTTGCGTTCTATCTTCGATGGCTCCCGCCATCGGGTATGGGCAATGGCAGCCTCATCCACATCATCCTCCCGGCGGTCACGCTCGGGACCTTCTCGCTCTCTTACATCGTGCGCGTGACGCGGTCGTCCATGCTCGAGACGCTTTCCCAGCCCTACGTCGCGGCCGCCCGGGCAAAGGGATTATCGGAATCCAGCGTCGTTTTCAAACATGCGCTCAAGAACGCGCTCATCCCCGTGGTGACGCTCATCGGACTGGACCTGGGTTCGTATTTGAACGGCGCGGTCCTGACCGAAACGATCTTCGGATGGGACGGGCTCGGACGTTACGCGCTCGACGGAATACTGAAAAGAGATTACCCCGTCATCATGGGCGTTGTGCTTTTCGGTGCGGTGATCTTCGTGACCATGAACCTTCTGGTCGACATCTCGTACCATTTTCTGGACCCCAGGGTGCGGGTGAGAACGGATGAGTAGCAGTTCAGAGTTCAGAGTTCAGAGTTCGGAGTAATGTAACGACCAGGCTGCCATGCTCAATAACCTCTCCTTAAAAGATCTGACTTCGAATAAACCTGCCCTGATCGCAGTGCTTCTGCTCGTCCTGCTTGTGCTCATGGCAATAGTTGGGCCTTCTTTGGTATCCCATGCACCTGACGCGATAGACCTCGACAGTCTGAGACAGCCTCCAGGCGCCGCGCATCTCCTCGGCACGGACAGTAAGGGTCGGGACATCCTCTCGCGCGTTGTTTCCGGGGCCCGCATTTCTCTCAGCGTGGGGATCCTTGCGTCCGCGCTCTCTCTCTGCATCGGCATCTTTTTCGGCCTGATCTCGGGGTACTTCGGCGGCAAGGTCGACGCCTTCTTCTCGCAGGTCTTCGATATCTTTCTCGCCTTCCCGAGCTTGTTGCTAGCCATCGGCATCAGCGCGGTCATGCCGCCGGGGCTGACCTCTGCCATGCTCGCGATCACGCTCGTCGGCTGGGCCGGATTCGCCCGGCTCGTACGGGGGATCACGCTGTCACTGAAGGAGCAGACCTATGTTGAGGCCTCGCAGGCCCTCGGCGCTTCATCGGCAAGGATCTTATACCGGCACATCCTTCCGAACGCGCTCCCGCTGATCCTTGTGGCAGGCAGTCTGCGCGTCGGCGGATTCATCCTGCTCGAGGCCGCGCTCTCGTTCCTCGGCCTCGGAGTACAGCCGCCCACCCCCACCTGGGGCTCTATGATCAGCCTGAACCGAGCGTACATCAACTCTGCGCCCTGGATGGTGATCTTTCCCGGCCTCGCCATCAGCATCACGGTGATAAGCTTCAACATCCTTGGAGATTTTTTGCGGGACAAGCTCGACCCGCGGATGCAGGTGTAGCAGGCAGTATAAGGAAGACCACGCGGATGAAGTGGAATCACTCGCGCTTGACTGAGAAGTACCGCAGTAAAAAATTGGCTTTATGCCTAGAAAGTGCATGTAAAGTACTTACTGTTATGTGTACTCTCCTGATTGTTTGGAAGGGTGCATATAACAAGCAGTAATTGACGGGTCTTTATCCAGTTAAACTGGTATAATTTTACAACATTGAGAGATTCTTCTAATGGTAAATAATGCGACTGTGGTGCCGAGCTTACTGCGATACTTTCATATACGTTTTTTACGCGGTTTGATCTAGATATTGTATGGACACTTTCATTTTTTGTTTTCAAATGAACATGATGAGGAATGCATGATCCTGCAGGTACTAAATCCCGCGAACTACAGTCTGAATGGTTTTGCAATGCCTATGCTGGTCGTTGGTGTTGCGATTGCCCTTCTGGGGCTTTTTGTCCTGGTCCGAGAGCATGGTTCCCTTATCGGGATATTGTTCCTCCTCATGTGCCTGAGCGCCAGCCTCTATCTAGCAGCGACCGGTGTAAACTATGCAAGCCATAATGATGGCCTATCACTTCTCTGGATCCGGATCTCTCAACTCGGCTCTGTCTTCATCCCCACTACTGTGCTTTTGTTTACCGTAGCCCGCCTTGGGCTGTTCCATCGTTTCCGCTTCACCATCGCAGTAAGCATCGTTTTGTCGACGCTCCTTGCCTTTGGGGTCATCTTCACGGATTTGCATGTACGCGGAAGCGCCCGATTCTTTTGGGGCAATTTCGTACAGTATGGGCTGCTGGGGTTCGTGTTTATGGGCTTTTTCTTCTTTATCATGCTCCTCACCCTTCGCCTCTACTGGCAGGAATACCGACTCAGCACGAACGAGCTGCACAAAAAACGATTCAGAGGCCTGCTTATAGCCTTCAGCATTGCCTATGTGGGAGCGGTTGACTTTCTCCCCGCGCTGGGCATTCCCGTTTATCCGTTCGGGTATGTCCCCATGTTTATCTTTGTTGTGATTTGCGCTTATGTCGTCATACAATACCGGCTCGTTGATATCACGCCGGAGCTGGTCGCCGACCAGATTCTGGAGACCATGGAGGGGGCCGTAATCGTCATCGACCTCGAGGGGAAGATACGGCTGATCAATCGCGCTGCCCTGGAGATGCTTGGGAATAAAAAATCCGATCTCCTCGGTGAAGAGCTGACATCCATTATTCGTTTTCCCGACGGATCCAGCGCTGCAGTCCGGGCAGAAGAGCGTTCCCTCGCCCGGGAGATGGTCTGGCCCGGCAGGAACGGAAAGCGATTCGATGTTATCGTGTCAGTATCCGCGGTGACGGACGATCGTAGCGTTCCGATAGGTACGGTCTATGTTGCCCACGATATTACCGCTCGCAAGCAAGCTGAAGAGGCACTTCAGGTAAGCGAAAAAAAGTTCCGGTCCATATTCGAACAGGCGACCTACGGAATCCTGATCGCCGATGCGGAGACCAAGAATTTTATTGAGGCAAATAAGGCCATGTGCATAATGCTCGGATATACACGTGATGAGATCGTTGGCCTGAGTATTGATGATATTCATCCGAAAGAGGAACTGCCCACCATCTCAGAGAGTTTTCAAAAACAGGTGCGCGGAGAGATCACGCGTGCGCCTAAGGTCCCGATGTTGAGAAAGGATGGGTCGCTTTTTTATGTGGACATCAGTTCCACGTCTGTGACTTTGGGCGGAAAGCAGTGCCTCCTCGGTATCTTCCGCGACATCACGGACCAGCAGAAACTCGAAGAACAACTTCGCCAAGCTCAGAAGATGGAGTCGATCGGCACCCTTGCCGGCGGCATTGCCCACGATTTCAACAATATCCTTTCTGTCATCATCGGCTACGGAAACATTGCCCTCATGAAGATGGCAAAGGACGATCCCCAGCGCGAGAACATCGATCAAATGCTCGAGGCGGGGGAAAGGGCCGCTCAACTGACGAAAAGCCTCCTGCTGTTCAGCAGAAAACAAATCAGCGAACGAAAACCCGTGGACCTGAATGAGATCATCCGGACGGTGGATAAATTCCTGAAGAGAGTCATTGGTGAAGATGTTGAATGCAGCACCATGCTCTTTGAGTCGGCATTGCCGATTTTCGGCGATGCCCATCAGCTTGAGCAGGTCCTGATGAACCTGGCAACGAATGCTCGCGACGCAATGGCAACGGGAGACACCTTCACTATTGCCACAGAGGA
>JBARBN010000113.1:0-2749 GCA_049793155.1 Nitrospirota bacterium | reverse complement strand
CGTTCGAGGCGGAGGTCATCGACAAAAAGCTGTCCATTGAGGAATACACCAAGGCATTCATCCAGAGATACCAGGGCCAGTTCAACGAACAGCAGCTTGCGGACATGCTCTGGATCACCCGGAAATCCCTCTGGGAGAAGAGAAAGAAGTGGGGGATACCGAGGGAACGGTAGGGAAACGCGCAACCCAATTAAAATGAGCGATTGAAAATTTTGCGGCGATCAGTATGAGTTTCTATTCCCGCCTGCCAGATCTCCACTCTCGTGAAGGGAGCGAAGGACAACATGATCGCTTACGTCCTGCTTCCGACCTTCTGATTATTATTCTGATTTTTTGCTGTCCCTGGAAGTACCTCTTCCTTTCACCATCGAACTTAAAAAAAATATGTCCTTGAATAGGCCCATGCTTTGTGTTAAATTTGACACAGTCTGGGGAAAGGATTGTCATGAAAACGAAATTGATATTTGCCCCCCTTATTTTCCTGGCGCTCTGCGGCCTGCCGCACGCAGCCGGCGGGCAAAGTATTTCCCGCGAATATATACAAGCGGACCGGCTGTTCTCGCAAGGCCGTTACCCGGATGCAATTCGTCTGTATCAAGCAGCACTGTCCTCTTCGTCCCGTGATATCCCCCCAGGTCTTCTCCATACCCGCATCGCCGACAGTTTTTTTCGTATGGCCGATTACCAGCATGCCCTCGATGCATACCATCAGGCGTTGCAAGAGCAGAGGCCTGGTGAGCGGGCGCAGACCCAGTACTGGATAGGTTTCTGCGTCCTTCTCCTCGGCAGGGACTCCGAGGCGGTATCCGAGTTCCTGAAAATTCCCGAGAACTATCCAACGTCCGGTATGCTGGTCGGGACCGCATACTACTGGGCAGGCAGGGCGAGCGAACGCATGGGCAGGAAAGATCAGGCAGCGGAGCTGTACCGCAAGGCGGGAGGGAAAGGAACCTCCATGCAGGAACGCTTTGCGATGAAGAAGGCGGATGAAATAAAAAAAGGGTCAGGGGTCAAGGGTCAGGGGTCAAGGTGATCTCGGTTTCGCCGTTCCATGACCCTTGCCCCATGCCCCGTGACCCTATCTTCTTATCATGCTGAAAGAACTCAATATAAAAAATCTTGCCATCATCGACCAGCTTCGGGTGGAGTTTGCGCCCGGGCTGAACGTCTTCACGGGCGAGACCGGGGCCGGCAAGTCCATCATTGTCGACGCTTTGAGCCTGGCGCTCGGCGAACGGGCGAGCGTCGACCTGATCCGCAGCGGTTTTCAGGAGGCCGTGGTGGAGGCCGCCTTCGAGCTCAACAGCCACGGAGCCGGGGACGTGACGGCGCTGCTGTCGGAGCAAGGTATCGAGATGGACCCCGGGGGAGATCTGATCGTTCGCCGGGTGCTTTCATCCTCGGGCAAGAACAAGGTCTATATCAACGGGAGCCTGGCGAACCTCACCACGCTCGCGGCCGTCGGAGCGAATCTTGCCGATATCCACGGCCAGCACGAGCACCAGTCGCTGCTATCCCTCGAACGCCAGATGGAGATGCTCGACACCTTCGGCGGGCTCGACACGCTCCGTGATGAGGTGACAGCCGAATATCGCCGGCTGTTCGACATTCGAAAGGACCTGGCAGAACTCCAGGAGGGAGAGCGCGACCGGGCGCAGCGCGAGGACCTGCTGCGATATCAGAAGAATGAGATCGAGGCAGCCCAGCTCAAGCCGGGCGAGGGGGAAGAGCTTGAAAATGCGCAAAAGGTCCTGGCTAATGCTGAAAAGCTCGCGACCCTTTCAGCGATGGTGGATGAGGTGCTTTATTCCTCCGACGGTTCGGCGCTCGCAAACCTGAAAAAGGCCATCAACGGGCTGAAAGATGTCGTGGAAATAGACAGCAGCCTTGCGGGTGCGCTCGATCTCTGCGAGTCGGGCCGCGCGCAGATCGAAGAGGCCGCCCGGGAAGTCGCCTCGTACCACAACCGTGCCGAATCGGATCCCCAGCGGCTGGAGCAGATCGGGGACCGGCTGGACCTGATCCAGAAGCTTAAAAAAAAGTACGGGAACACGATAGAGGAGATCCTCGATTTCGGAGCAAAGGCGGCGGCCGCGCTCGAACGCATGGAACAAAGCACGGAGGAGATCGAAAAACTGAAATCCGGGATCCAGGAAATCAAGTTCGGACTGACCGACAAGGCGAATCAGCTGACGAAGAAGCGAATGGCGGCCGCCCGTGAGCTCGAGAAAAAGGTCGAGGCAGAGCTTGACCACCTCGGGATGAAGAGAACGACATTTACGCTGAAGATCACGCAGGAGTCCGGTGGAGACACGTTTGACGGCCTGAAGCTCGGGCCGCGCGGCGTGGACCGCGTGGAATTCCTGATATCGCCGAACGCGGGTGAGGAGCCGAGGTCGCTTGCGAAGATCGTCTCGGGCGGAGAACTGTCGCGCATCATGCTCGCGCTCAAGTCCATCCTTGTGGAAGGCGATGGCATCCCCACGCTCGTGTTTGACGAGGTGGACGCGGGCATCGGCGGCGCGGTTGCCGAAGAGGTAGGAAAAAAACTCAAACGCGTGGCGAAGAAACGACAGGTCTTCTGCATCACTCATCTGCCCCAGATCGCGAGCATGGCAGGAAGCCACTACGGCGTTACCAAGTCCGTAAAGAAGGAACGGACGAGCACCGAGGTGCGGCTGCTGAACAAGCAAGAGCGCGTGGAAGAGATCGCGCGAATGCTCGGAGGAAAAACGATCACCGAGGCCAC
>JBARBN010000112.1:0-32336 GCA_049793155.1 Nitrospirota bacterium | reverse complement strand
AGAGTTCGGAGTTCGGAGTAAAATCCAGATCAGCTGATAAAACTATCGCGGTTCTTCTTACTCCGAACTCCCCGCTCCGAACGCTGTTCACCCGATCCTTCTTAATCCGTCCGCAATGTTGATCGTTGCCCCGCGCCACGTGGGAAACAAAGCAGCAACTGCCCCGACAACAAACGCGGCAAGCAGGTCAAGGTAGATCGTCATGGCCGAGATCGAGAACACAGGGAAAAACTGCTTCAATTCCCGCTCGATCCATCCTCCTGCCGGGAAAGAAAGAGCAACACCGAGCATGCCCCCGATCATGGCGATGGCAATGGACTCGCCAAAGACCGCGCCCGCGATATGACGGGCCCCGAATCCCAGGGTCTTCATCGTGGCATATTCGGATATCCGTTCGCGGGCCGTCATTGCCATCGTATTCGCCGCAACGACCATGATGATCACGATCACGACATAGGAAACGATCTGGATGGCGACGACAATGGCCTCGGTCATCGCCACAAAGCTCATCTGGAACGCCCGCTCCGTCTCGGTGAGCGTCTCGGCCAGGGAGTTCTTGAACATGCCGTCGATGGCCAGGGAAACCTCGGCGGCCCGCTGGGGGTTGTCAAGCGCGACCACGTAGATGCCGACCATATCCGCCCGCCGGGGCGATGTCTTTTTCATGGTCTCGTTCAGATAATCCCAGTGAAAGAAAAACTGTGTCTCGTCGGTGCTCTTTTCCGCGCCATGGTAAATACCGCGCACGACGAACTCCCACTGACCGGGGAAGATGGTGCCTTTGAGCGTGACCACGTCGCCGAGCTTCCAGCCAAACCGTTCGGCAATGCTCCTGCCTACGACGCATCCCTTGCGGTCGACCATGAATGACTTTTTCTCCTGCGGGGTGAGGACGAATTCGGGATACAGGTCGAGATAGGTACGGGCATCCACAGCGAAGTTAGGGAAAAAATTCTTCTCAGTGATATAGACGCCGCCGAACCAGTTAGCATGGGATATCCCCTTGATGCCCAGGACCGACCGGATCTTCGTTTCATAGGAGATGGGCAGCGGGAAAACAAGTGAAATGGCGTTCCGGGTGACGAGTCTCGACGCGGATGACGATTCGACGCCAAGGTACCAAACGCCTACCAGCGTCCGCAGCAGGCCGAACGCCATGATCGCTATGGCCACGCCGATGATGGTCAGGATCGAGCGGAGCTTGTGACGGAAGGCATTCCGGATGATGAGCTTAAGAACGAACATCGTTCAGGACCCCTTTTTCCAGATGGCGCACCAGGTGCGCATGCTCCGCGGCCCGGGGATCGTGGGTGACCATGATGATGGTCTTGCCGAACTCCTGATTGAGCCGCGCCATGAGCCCCAGTACATCCTGGGCCGAGACGCGGTCCAGATCGCCCGTCGGCTCATCGGCAACGAGGATCGTCGGATCGGTGACGACGGCGCGTGCGATCGCTACCCGCTGCTGCTGGCCCCCCGAAAGCTGGGACGGGTAGTGGTCCAGGCGGTCGGTCAGGTTTACCACGGCCAGGGCTGTTTCCACGTGAGTATGCCGCTCCCTGCGCGAAAGCCCGGTGAGCAGAAGCGGCATCTCCACATTCTCATAGGCCGTGAGCACGGGGATAAGGTTATAGAACTGGAAAATGAATCCGACATTGACGGCGCGCCACTGGGCGAGGTCCGCCTCGGACAGGGTGGAGATATCGATGCCTCCGACAGTCACGATCCCGCTGTCAGCCTTGTCGATGCCTGCGATGATGTTCAGGAGCGTGCTTTTGCCGGAACCGGAAGGTCCCATCAGGGCGAGGAATTCCCCTTCGCAGATATCGAAGGTGATGTCCTCGAGCACGGGGATGGTCTGCGTCCCCCGGCGGTAGGTCTTGATGAGATTCTTGATCTCAACGATTGTTTGCGGGCATGCCTTCATCAGCGTGCGGGAACCGTGATCCTCGAACCGTTCTTCAATTTCCCGGACGGGTTCAAAACAACTGCGACGCCCGGCATGAGCCCCTCGCGGACCTCCACCAGGTCACCCATCTTTTCACCAACAATGACGGGTGTCTCGACAACGGCGTCACCCTTCACAACGTAGACCAGGTTTTTCCCGTCCTTCGTCACTACGGCTGCCGGATTGATCGCTGTTTTCGGCTCCTGTTCATTCTTCGTCACTTGATGTTCGAGAAAGGCAACGCGGGCGCTCATCTCAGGCAAGATGCGGGGGTCAGACTCAAGAAAGCGGACTTTTACCATGACTGATGCCTTTGACCGGTCCGCAGTCGGGACGATCATGTGTACTTCACCGCGGAACCGGCTGTCCGGAAGCGCGTCGAGCTGAATCTCGCAAGGCTGGCCTGTCTTCACCTTTTCCAGATTGGACTCGGACACATCAGCCTCCACCTGGAGCGACGACATGTCGGCAATGGTCACCACTGCCGCCTTTGCGTTTGCCGCGGCGCCGAACGGAGTTACAATATCGCCCACGTCTGCGTCCTTGGTCAACACCACGGCATCAAAGGGCGCGCGGATACGCGTGTACTCCACGGCAACATTTGCCGCCCCGAGTGCGGCCTGCGCCGAAGTGATGGCCGATCCGGCGCCGGAGACCGATGCCTGGGCCCGTTTGTAACGGGCGTCAGCAGTATCAAAGTCCATCTGTGAGATGAATCCCCTCGCAAGGAGTTCTTTACTTCGTTTGTAATTCACGGTCGCGTCCTGTAATTCCACGTTGGTCTGATCAAGGGCAGAGCGCATATTGCTCAGATTCGCGGCCGCCTGATCACGCGCGGCCTCAACATCGCGTGATTCCAGACGGGCGATCACCTCGTCCCTCTTTACCCTGCTTCCCTCCTCGACGCCAAGCCACTCCAGCCGGCCTGTTGCCTTTGACGACACCGACGCTTTCCGCTGTGCCACAACGTACCCGCTTGCGTTCAGCAGGGTAAAAGTCTGGGACGGGTAGACGCGGGAAACAACAACGGTCTCGACAGTCACGGCGCGTCCCCTGACGATCACGACAACGAGCAGCAACAGGACCACGCTTGCGATGGCCGCCAGCGCCCATTTTGAGATCTTCTTTTTTTTACGGAAACTGAGTGCAGATTTGTCGATCTTCAGCTTTGAAAGGTCTTCATTTGCCATTGTTCATGCTCCGAATGATACTCCGCATCCCCCGCTTAAAACAACCTCTCCATCGCCTCATCGACCGTCCGCACGCCCATGAGCTCCATCTTCTTGATCGCAGCGGTCTTTTCCATCTTCTCGACATTCAGCGCCGGCAGCACGCACCGTGTGAAGCCGAGCTTTGCCGCGTCCTTGAGACGTGATTCTGCCTGGCTGATTGCCCGCACCTCCCCGGCGAGGCCGACCTCGCCCATCACCACGGTCCGGGCATTGATCGGCTTCTCGCGGAAGCTCGATGCCACGGCCGCGATCACGCCGAGGTCGATCGCGGGTTCGTCGACCTTCAATCCTCCGACGATGTTCACGAACACATCCATGCCCATGAGGTGCATGCCTACACGCTTTTCGAGCACGGCGAGAAGAAGCGATACGCGGTTGAAGTCCACGCCGATGCAGGTCCTCCGGGGCATGGCGAGCTTTGAAGGGGCAACCAGCGCCTGGAGTTCGGCGAGAATCGGCCTCGTGCCTTCGAGCGACGAGACGACCACCGAGCCGGTCGCATCAGCCGGCCGTTCGGCAAGGAATATCTCCGAGGGATTGGACACCTCGGCGAGGCCGCTCTCCTTCATCTCGAACACTCCGATCTCATTCGTGGACCCGAAGCGGTTCTTGACCGCCCGCAGGATGCGGAAGGAGTGCCCCTTGTCCCCTTCGAAATACAGCACTGTATCGACAATATGCTCGAGCACGCGCGGCCCGGCGATGGCGCCGTCCTTGGTGACGTGGCCGATGAGGAACGTCGGCATGCCCGTGCGTTTGGCGTGGATCATGAGCCTGCCCGAGACCTCGCGCACCTGGCCCACGCTTCCCGGCGCGGACGGCAGCTCCGAAGTGAACATGGTCTGGATGGAATCGATGACCAGGACCTGCGGTTCGAGTCCGTCCGCCGCGTGGATGATCTCTTCAAGCTGGGTCTCGGCCAGCACATAGAGGTTGTCGGTCTTGACGCCAAGCCGCTGGGCTCGCATCTTGATCTGCGAAGGAGACTCCTCGCCGGAGACATACAGCGCCTTGCCCCGGAGCTCGGAAACCTGTCTCAGCATCTGGAGCACAAGCGTGGACTTGCCGATGCCCGGGTCACCGCCGATCAGCACCACGGAGCCGGAGACGATGCCCCCGCCGAGCACGCGGTCGAGCTCGCCGATCTTCGTCACGAACCGGTCCTCGTCCTTTGACTGGATCTCGCCCAGGAGGACCGGCTCCGATCCCCCGGAGTGCTTCGTGCTCCCGATGTCCTTGGTCTTCTCCATCCGTTCCTCGACCATGGTGTTCCATGCGCCGCAGTCGGGGCACTTGCCCATCCATCGCGGAGACTGGGAGCCGCAGGACTGGCAAACGTAGACGGTCTTGGCTTTCGCAGGTTTCATAAAAATTCCTCGATAGTAGTTACAACTTTATCCGTCATTCCCGAATGCAGTAATCGGGAATCCAGTGTAGCAAATTTGAGTATCTGTTTAGGAAACCACATGATTCCCGCGGGAATCATGCGGGAATGACAATATAAATTTAGTGTTTTCACAATATGACAAACCCCTTCAAAAGGCAAGTTGAAAAGGCTGTTCCTGATAGGATTGTGCGGCTACCAAACGCTTACCCGGTCTTTCGCTCGTACCGGACCATTGAATAGGGCAGTATGTCCTCGAATTTTCTTCGTTCGACCTCCACGAAAGCATCGGGGATCTCGGGGAAGTATGCATCGCCATCAAATTCTTCATCGACGATCGTCAGATAGATCCTGTCCGCAAGCGGCACGGCCTCGCGGAACACCGATTCACCGCCGCAGATGAAAACCTCGTCAGCGTTCCCGCAGGCCGTGATCGCCTCCTGCAGGTCTTTCACGATGGTGCATCCTTCAGGTGCAAACCCCTGTTGGGTCGTGATGATGATGTTCTTCCGCCCCGTCAGCGGGTGCCCGATGCTCTCGAAGGTCCTCCGTCCCATGATGACGGGATGCCCCATCGTGATCTCCTTGAACCGTCTGTGTTCCGAGGGCAAGTCCCAGGGCAGTTCATTCTCGCGGCCGATCACCCGGTTTTCCGCCATGGCTGCAATAATTGAAATGATCATGGTGTGCTCAGCATCCCCCTCACGGTAAAATTATCAACCCGTTCTCATTACACCATACTTTCCGGGATTCTTCAACCTTTTTAAAAAATAATGCTGTCTTTTGATCCATATGTTGTATAATGCTGCGATTGCATCTCATCTTGGATCTGACACCACGACCGAAGCATTAAAATATTTACTCATTCTTTGGATGTATAAATTCACATTCCGGTCAATTGACTCTTTCTCCAAATTGTGGTATGAGAAGATTGAATATTTCACATCCCGGGGAACACTAAGGCACCTATGAGAATCAAACTGCTTACGACGTTGAGATTTAAGATTGCATTCTTTATCATCATCCTGCTTCTTATCACCGCCTCCCTTTTTTCCCTTATTACGGTCCAGACGATGAACAGGCACATCATGGACGAAGTCACCAAAAGAGCGGAATCATTATGCAAAAGCATGGCGGCCCTGGCGCCCTACAGCATTCTCTCCGGCGATCTGCTGGGCATAGACAATATCGTCTCCAAGGCAAAGGGCGCAAATACCGATGTGGAATACGCCGCAATCACCAATGCCGATATGAAGATACTGGCCCATACCGATATTACCAGGCGGGGCGAGACCTTTGTGCCGTATCCGCGCAACATATTCAAAGAAAACCAGGACGGCACTCGCATATATGAAGTTCAGCTCGCCTCGGAAAAACTGCTGGAAATTGTCTCTCCTATTCTCTTTGACAACAAACAAATAGGCAACGTAATCATCGGGATCAATAATTCCGTCTTGTACCATGCACGCGCCGAGACCCGGAGAAAGATCCTGGCCGGGTTCGGTATTACCGTGCTTCTGGGCATCGGGTGCATCCTTGTGCTGTCTTCTGTCATTACACGGCCCATCAAGGAGCTTACCAGGGGTGTCGATGAACTCAAGCGGGGAAGACAATCGCGGCTCAGGATCTATTCGCATGATGAGCTCGGCAACCTGACTGCGAGTTTCAACCGGATGACCGAACTGATCACCAGTCAGCAGGCGCGGCTCGGCACCTATGCAACAGAACTGGAAGAGGCGTATGTTTCCACGGTCACCGTGCTTTCTGCAGCCATCGATGCCCGCGACCCGTATACACTCGGTCATTCCACGCGGGTCTCCAAATTGTCGCTGCGCATCGGAGCGGCAATCGGGCTTTCTCGTCAGGAGCTCGAAGACCTTGAGATCGCCAGTCTCTTCCACGACGTCGGGAAGCTGAAGACCCCCGACTTCGTTTTACTGAAGGACGGGCCTTTGGACCCGCAGGAGCTCCGCGAAATAGCGAACCACAGCGAGAATGGCGCCGCGATCCTGAGCAGGGCACGGTCTCTTCAAAAGTTTATTCCGGCGGTCAGACACCACCACGAATGGTTTAACGGAGAAGGATATCCCGATGGTCTGAGGGGTGAGGACATCCCTCTATACGCCGCCATCATTGCGGTCGCTGACGCCTTCGATGCGATGACCTCCGCCCGGCCCTACAAGGGCGCTCTTTCTCATGAAGAGGCGCTTCGGGAATTGGCCCTGTTTGCGGGGCGGCAGTTCAACCCCCGCCTTGTCGAAGTGCTTCACCAGGTCATCGAAACCCCTTCCCTGTCCGCGGAAAAATTATTGAGCGAAAAAGGATGATCCATGCGAGCCCTTAGCCCATTGGCGCTGACAATGTTCTGCGTTTGCCTGCTCGCTTTTGCACCATCGTGCTCGTCTATCCGGGCGTTAAAAGAACCCGCCGGAAACGGGAAAAAGGCGGTCAATGGTACGAGCAAACAGGCCCAGAAGCCTGTCGATGATACAGGCAAACAGGCCCAGAAGCCGGTCGATGATACGGGCAAACAGGCTCAGAAGACGGTCGATGACACGGTCATACAGGCCCAGGTGGACATTGCAGGCGGCGAGTATAAAAAGGCCCTCGAGCTCTACGCCAACACCTATGAAAAAAAACATACGCTTGACATGCGCGATAATTATTCCGGAACCGCTGAACAGATCATGAAGGCCGCGGACGCTGCGTTTCAGAGAAAGGATTTCGCCGAAGCCGGGAATACTTACAATACGCTGATCGAAAGCGGCGTTCTTACGCGGGATTTTGCCAATTCGCTGTCATTCAACGAAGATTACCTGAGCGGGCAGAAGAAGGCCTGCTCCAAGGCGCTTTTGGAAACGGGCCTGACGATCTATCGTGGCGGCAAGCTTGAGGAAGCGATTTCCATCTGGAAGAAAGCCCTGGCATTCGACCGCGACAACAAAGACATCAAGAGCGCGATCGAAACAGCGACAACTCAGCTCCAAAACCTGAAAAATATAAAACAAAAATAATTCATTGCTCCCGTAATTCAAACTTTTCCGTCCATATACTTCCGTCTTTTCCCTTCTGGAAACCGCTCGATCGCATACCGCAGCATGGTCCGCGGCATGTTCCTGTAATGCTGCCTCAGAAATTTCTCTTCAACAGGAAGAGAACGCTTGCCGACCTCGCGCAGCATCCATCCAACCGCCTTGTGAAGAAGATCGTGGTCGTCCATCAGAAGGACCTTCGCTATCCCGAGCGTGTCATCGAAATCGTTCTGCTTGATGAACTGGAATGTTGCCAATATCGCGATCCGTCGCTTCCACAGGTCCTTCGATCCCGCGAATACATACAGCGGCTTCCTGTTCTTGTCCAAAAGATATGTCCCGACGATGTTCGGCGCTGACAGATCCACGAGGTCCCAGTTATTGATGTATTTTGTGTTCTTGAGGTAAAGGCCGTAGATTTTATTTTTCAGGCCGTCATCTCCTTTGACATATGCATGGACCAGCATAAGAAGTGCGAGCAGCCGCTCTTCATGGATCCCGGATCGAAGCAATTTAATTACTTCAGTCAGAGGAGCGCCCTGAAATTCCACGGCGACCTTCCGAACATTCGGGACCATGACGCCCAGAAAAATGTCCCCGGCCCCGTACTCTCCTGGTCCGGTCTTGAAGAACCTCTTGAGGACCTTTGCCTTTTCTCTGCTCGCGAATTGCCGCAGGCGTTTTTGGATTTTTTGCGCGGTCATGGTATTCAGGTCATTATTTCGGATCTAATGAGCTGCGAAAAGTGCATATTTCATTTGTTAATCATGAGGTCAACACCAGGCCCTTCGGCCCCTCGGAGAGAGCGAGAGTGCCAAAGCCCTTTCCGAAACCCTGCTCATTCACCAAATTCATCGTCACCACCGAATCGGCGGCAAACACCGGGAGCGCCGCCAGAAGTCCCGCGACCACAGTTGCAGCGAAACGTGATGGCTTCATTTGTGTTCCTCCTCGTTGGAAGCCCGTGCAGACCTTTATGCCACGATCAGGTCGAAGCGGTCCAGGTTCATAACCTTGTTCCAGGCCGCGACGAAGTCACGCACGAACTTTTCCTTTGCATCGTCCTGCGCATAGACCTCGGCCAGGGCACGCAGCTGAGAGTTGGATCCGAATACAAGGTCGACCCGGCCGGCAGTCCACTTGAGCGCGCCTGTCTTGCGGTCGCGCCCTTCGAACGTGTCTCCGGCGTCGGAGGTGGGCTTCCAGGTCGTGCCCATGTCGAGCAGGTTGACGAAGAAGTCGTTGGTCAGCGTCCCGGGCCGTTTCGTGAAGACGCCATGCTGCGTCTGGTCTGCGTTGGCGTCCAGCACGCGCAGGCCGCCGACCAGCACAGTCATCTCGGGCGCTCCCAGGGTCAGGAGATGCGCCTTGTCCACAAACATTTCCTCGGCCGACACGGTGAATGCCTTCTTCTGGTAATGTCGGAAACCGTCGGCCTCTGGCTGCAGCACGCCGAACGATTTCACGTCAGTTTGGTCTTGCGAGGCGTCAGTGCGACCTGGGGTGAAGGGCACCTCGATCGCGTGACCGGCAGCTTTGGCCGCCGCTTCAACCGCCGCGCAGCCGGCCAGCACGATGAGGTCCGCTATCGAGACCTTCTTGCCGCCTTTCCGGGTGCCGTTGAAGGCCTGCTGGATGGTCTCGAGCTTGCCCAGCACCTTGGCCAGTTGCGCCGGCTGGTTGACTTCCCAGTCCTTTTGCGGCGCTAGGCGAATGCGCCCGCCGTTAGCACCGCCCCGCTTGTCCGAGCCGCGGAAGGTGGAGGCCGAGGCCCAGGCCGTAGAAACCAGCTCCGCAATTGACAGACCCGAGGCCAAGACCTTGGCCTTGAGCTCGGCAATGTCCTTGGAATCGATCAGCGGGTGATCAACGGCGGGGATCGGGTCTTGCCAGATCAGGTCTTCGGCCGGGACCTCAGGGCCGAGGTAGCGGGCCTTGGGCCCCATGTCGCGGTGGGTCAGTTTGAACCAGGCGCGGGCAAACGCGTCAGCAAAGGCCTGCGGATCCTTATGGTAGCGGCGCGCAATCGGCTCATAGATCGGGTCGAGGCGCAGCGACAGGTCGGCCGTGGTCATCATGGGCCGGTGCTTCTTCGATGGGTCATGGGCGTCTGGGATCATGTCTTCCGGCTTCACGTCCTTGGCCAGCCATTCGTGAGCGCCGGCCGGACTCTTGGTCAGCTCCCATTCGTAGCCGAACAGCGTGTTGAAGTAGCCCATGTCCCATTTTGTGGGGTTGGGTTTCCATGCGCCCTCGATACCGCTGGTGGTGGCGTGCACGCCCTTGCCGGTGCCGAAGCTGTTCTTCCAGCCCAGGCCCATTTCTTCCAGAGGAGCGGCTTCAGGCTCGGGGCCCACCAGTTTTGGATCTCCCGCTCCGTGCGCCTTGCCGAAGGTGTGGCCGCCGGCGGTGAGCGCGACGGTTTCTTCGTCGTTCATACCCATGCGGTCGAAGGTCTCACGGACATCGCGGCCCGAAGCCACAGGGTCGGGGTTGCCGTTGGGGCCTTCGGGGTTCACATAGATCAGGCCCATTTGCACGGCAGCCAGCGGGTTCTCCAGCTTGTGATCACCGGTGTAGCGCTTGTCGCCCATCCATTCGGCTTCAGAACCCCAGTAGATGTCTTCCTCGGGCTGCCAGATGTCCACGCGACCACCGCCGAAACCGAAGGTCTTGAAGCCCATGGATTCCATCGCCACGTTGCCGGTTAGAATAATCAGGTCGGCCCATGAGATCTTTTTGCCGTATTTCCTTTTGATCGGCCAGAGCAGCCGGCGCGCCTTGTCCAGGTTGCCATTGTCGGGCCAGCTGTTGACCGGCGCAAAACGCTGGTTGCCGGTGCCACCGCCGCCGCGTCCATCACCAGTGCGGTAAGTGCCGGCGCTGTGCCAGGCCATGCGGATGAACAGGCCGCCGTAGTGGCCCCAGTCGGCCGGCCACCAGTCCTGCGAGTCGGTCATCAGCGCGGACAGGTCCTTCTTCAAGGCGGCCAGATCGAGCTTCTTGAATTCTTTGGCGTAGTTGAAGTCGGGGCCCATTGGGTTGGACTTGGGGGAATGCTGGTGCAGGATATCGAGCTTCAACTGGTTCGGCCACCAGTCACGGTTCGATGTGCCTCTGCCGGCAGTGGTTGCGCCGGATTTGCCCGTTACCGGGCACTTGCTGTCTTCGTTCATAATATTTACTCCTTTCGTCGAAATGGTTTACCTTGATTATATTGATCCAACCGGTTCATGAACGTATCGCGGTGCCGCTCCTCATTAGTGAGAATGTTCTCAAAGAGAAGCCGGGCCGTCGCGGTTGATCAGCCTGCACGTCTTTGGCGGCAATCTTTGCAATATCCATAATATTCGTATCTCATTGCCACAGGCTGAAAATCCGTCCTCTTCTTCACCTGGGTATAGGAATAAGGCAGCTCGCCAGGGAAGTCCTCGATCTTGCCGCACTTTTTGCAGATCAGGTTAATATGGTTCGACACGTTGATATCATACCGATTGTCTTGGTCGTAGAATTCAAGCTCCTGAATCAACCCCTCCTTTTTCAGCACATCAAGAGTGTAATAGACCGTTGACATGCTGACCTGCGGTAGGCTTTTCCTGATTTTTTTCAATATTTCAGCGGCTCCGGGATGCGTCTTGTCCTTTGACAGCAGGCTGATGATCGCCAGCCTCTGAGAGGTCAACTTATAACCCTTCTCTTTGAGGCCTTTTTGCATCAACGCTTCAATTTCTTGCGGTTTTGACAAGTGTTTCATAATTTAGCAAATTAGGAATGGTTCCGATTTAGAGTAACTATAATCAAGACGCCTCTCTTTGTCAAGTAAGTCAACCCTAAAAATAGGGTCCATTGCAACCATGCGGCCGTATACAGTAATTTTCCGACTCAGTTTGTCCAGTAATGCCCTGGAGCATCTTGATGAGCGACAGCTACTGACATGAAACCCTGCGAAAACAACTCGGGCGCGGAACAAGTTCATTCCGCGCCCGTATTCATTCACGACTTTATTTTTTTAAGGCCTCTGCAAAAAAGTTGGTCATGTCCTCCCATGACCTCTTGTCGGCGTCGGCATTATACGCCAAAGGAAGGCCGAACTTCTTGCCCAGTTCATCCGCTTCGGGGTTCGTGAAGCTGTGCATCGCGCCGGGATAATTGATAAACTGAAAATCAACCTTGGCATCTTGCATTTCCTTCGTGAAGGCATTGATCACTTCCTTCGGCGTGAACTTGTCGTCTTCTCCGTTGTACACCCTGATTTTTGCCTTGACCTTTCCCGCCTCAGCCGGTTTAACCGCCGCGAGACTGCCGTGGAAGCTTGCCACGGCCTTCAGGTCCTCGCCCTGCCGGGCCATGTTCAGCACCACACCGCCGCCGAAACAATAGCCGATTGCCGCGATCCGTTCCGGGTCGACGGTCTTTTGCTTTTTAAGAAAATTCATGGCCGCCTCGAACCGCTTCTTGGCAATGGGGAAGTTTTTCATGGTCTCGGACGAGAACTTAGCCGCGTCATCGGGATGCGTTGCGGTCTTTCCTTCGCCATACATGTCCAGCGCCAGGGCCGTGTAGCCCAGCTCCGCCAGCATCCGAGCGCGTTTTCGGACATACTCGTTCTGCCCCCACCATTCGTGCACCACGAGTACTCCCGGCCGCTTGCCCTTGACGTTCTCATCATAGGCAAGGTAGCCCTTCATGGTCATGCCGCCGGCCTTGTAGTCAACTGCTTCACCCTTGATATCAGGGGCAGCGATGGCCATACCGGAAACTATTAATACCATTGTGAGGACCAGTAATCCGACAATAATCTTTTTCATAGCAACCTCCTTTTTTCGAAAAACAATGTCCATGCATTACCCTGTCAGACATCAGTCATAGATCGAGCTGAAGAACCGGTGCACTGAGCGGAAAAGCCATTAAAGTACTATATTCTTTCTCCTCAGAACTTGATATCGTCGCTCGAATGTTTGCACAATGCCTTGTGACCCATCCCCCTCTCAATCTCCCCCTTGAAGGGGGAGAAGATGAATAGTTCCTCCCCTGCAAGGGGAGGTCAGGTGGGGATGGGTTCATTGCTTGCGGCTGGAGGCCCGATATGATCTAGTGTAGCAGAAAATAAAAGTACTTTGGCAGGGGAACTACCGATTTCTTTCCTTCACGACCCGCTCCACTTCCCGTTTCGATTCCTTCGCCTTGATCGTTTCCCGCTTGTCATAGGTCTTCTTGCCCTTGGCAAGACCGATCAGCACCTTGGCCTTGCCGCGCACGAAATAGATCTTGAGCGGGATGAGCGTGAACCCTTTTTGCGATACCTTCCAGGTGATCTTTCGGATCTCTTCTTTATGCAGCAGGAGCTTGCGCGTCCTGAGCGGCTCGTGGTTTGCAATGTTGCCGTGTGTATAAGGGCTGATGTTCGCGTTGAAAAGATACATCTCTTCATTCCTGACAATGGCGTAGCTGTCCGTCAGATTTGCGAGCCCCAGGCGCAGGGACTTGACCTCGGTGCCCTGAAGCGAGATGCCGGCCTCGATGGTCTCTTCGACGAAGTAGTCGTGGTACGCCTTGCGGTTCGTTGCGACCGCGGTGTCCTGTTTTTTTTCAGTCATAAAGGATTACGTGTCAATGTTACTTTTCAGATTTGCTGACGAGCCTGTATGTTTCCTCATATATGCGTTCGCGGGGACCGACCGCGATAATTTCAATGCGCCTTTCCTGCATGACGCGATAGATGATCCTGAACCTGCTGACACGATAGCTTCTCAATCCGTCCAGTTCCTCGGTCAGGGCCTTTCCAGCGTATGGGTCAGCCGCAATCGCTTGAAAGACTGTTTTGAGTTTCTTCTTGATGTCCGGATGGAGATTGCGGAGAACCGAGGCTGCATGATCGGCTACCAACAACTTATGGAGTTGCCGTTTCATAAGCTCAGTCGAAAAGTTCTTCAAGCGTGTAGAGTTTTGCGTTCCTTTGTTTGAGGTCCTTCAGGCCTTCTCTGATTTCACGCATCAGGGCTGCATCAGAACGCACCGCGATGGTTTCCTTCAGACTGTCGAACTCATCGGGGCTCACCAGGACCGCGGCCGGCGCTCCATTCTTCGTAATAAGCACTTCCTCGTCTGTGGCCTGGACCGCGTCAATGAGACTGCTCAGCTTCATCTTCGCTTCGGAAAGCGACAGGGTTTTCATGATAATGACCTCCATTCAGGTTGACCAGAATTATGACCAATACTACCACCTGCAGCCCTTAGTGTCAAGCCGGAGGAAGAGAGGTCCTCCTGACTCCTGACTCCTGACTCCTGACTCCTGACTCCTGACTCCTGACTCCTGACTCCTGACTCCTGACTCCTGACTCCTGACTCCTGGCTCCTGACTCCTGGCTCTTTCATCACATCAAATTCATCGGATCCACATCCACGATCACCTTGCATTTCCTGCCGTATTTCTCCTCCACCGCATTCCGTCCCTCAAGGGCAAGGGAGCGAATCTGGTCCCGCTGCTGCGACAGGAGCAATAGATGGAACCGGTACTGCCCGCGCACCCGGGAGACAGGCGCCGGGGCGGGACCCAGGAGAACGGTGTCCTTGCCGCGCATGAGGCTGCGGATGCGGTTCTGCGCGGTCCTGGCCGCTTCCCCTGCAAGCGCTTCCTGCGCGCTCTTGATCTCGATCTTGATGATCCTTCCCACAGGCGGATAGCCAAGCTGTGTTCGGTACGTGATCTCCTCGTTGTAGAACCCCTCGTAATCATGAGTCATGCTGTGCCGGACCGAGTAATGGTTCGGATTCATGGTCTGGATGATCACCTCTCCTCCCAGCTCACCTCTTCCTGCCCTGCCTGCGGCCTGGGTGACCAGTTGAAAGGTCTTTTCGGCAGCGCGAAAGTCAGGCAGGTTCAGCCCCACGTCGGCATCCACCACACCAACGAGCGTCACTGCGGGGAAATCGTGCCCCTTGGCGACCATCTGCGTGCCGAGCAGGATGTCGACCTCCCGGCGGTCCACCTTGCCGAGCAGTGTCTCGTAGGCCTGCCTGCCCTTGACCGAGTCGCTGTCCATGCGCAGGATGCGCGCTGCCGGAAAGATCGCCTGCAGTTCCTCTTCGATCTTTTGTGTGCCTGAGCCGAGCAGCTTCATCGCAAGGCCCGAACAGGCCGGACACTTGTCCGGCGGCCGGGTAAGGAAGCCGCAGTAGTGGCATTTCAGCGTCTTCTCCGTTTTATGGAACGTGAGGGACACGCTGCAGCTCGGGCATTTGACGGCTATGCCGCAGTCGCCGCATATCAGAACGGAAGAAAAACCGCGCCGGTTCAGCAGCAGGAGAGACTGTTCGTTCCGGGCAAGCCGCTGCGTGATATGCTCGATCAGCAGGGGTGAATAGAGCGAGGTCCTGGGCAGGGTCTTTACGTCAATGACGGCAACCTCGGGCATGGGGCGGTGGTCCACGCGGTCGGCAAGACGGAGATACTGGTATTTGCCCGATCGCGCATTGTAATAGCTTTCGAGGGACGGCGTTGCGGAACCAAGAACGGCGACCGCGCCCAGGAGCTTTGCGCGCATGATCGCGACATCCCGCGCGCTGTAACGAAGACCCTCGTCCTGTTTGTACGAGTTCTCGTGCTCTTCATCCACGATGATGAGCCCCAAGTTCACAAAAGGCGCGAACACTGCCGAGCGGGCGCCGATGGCCACGTCCACCTGTCCGGCCTGGATGCGGCGATATTCGTCGGCCCGCTCGCGGTCGGTCAGCCCGCTGTGCAGAACCGCCACCCGGCCGCCGAAACGCCCCCTGAACCGGGAAAGCAGCTGGGGCGTGAGCGCGATCTCCGGCACCAGCACAATGGCCCCTTTCCCCGTGTTCACCAGCCCGCTGATGGCGTGAAGATAGACCTCGGTCTTGCCGCTCCCGGTCACGCCGTGAAGAAGAAATACGCCGAACGCTTTGCCGGCGATCGACTCGTTTATGCGGCGCACAGCCTCGGACTGCGCCGGCATGAGCTCGGGTGGAACGCTCGGACTGAACTCCCCATTGTCCGGTCTCCCCTCCGTTTCCTTCTCGATGATGGTCGCCATCTTTGCGTCGCACAGGGACCTGATGGTTGCGGGGGCAAAACCCTCTAGGTCCTCCATGCATATGATCTGGCGATCGCACAGGAACAGCAGAAGCTCTCTCTGCTTCGGCCCGCGGATAGACCCCATATCATGGTCTCCCTCGGCGATCTGCAGGTATCTTTTCTTTTTCGGTTTTGTACGCGACAGGGCTTTCGGCACGAGCGCATCGATGGTCTGGCCTAATGGGTGCAGGTAATAATCTGATATCCAGCGGGCAAGGGCGAGGAGCCCGGGAGCAAGCGGGTTGTCGAGCATCTCGCTCACGGACTTGAGACCCTCGACCCCGGCCTTGCCGGGGAAGCCGATGACCGTCCCCTCGATGCGCCTGTTCCCGAACGGCACCAGCACGCGCGATCCGGGAACAAGGCGGTCCCTCATCTCCTCCGGCACGCGGTAGTGGAATGTTTTATGAACAGCGATATTAACGGCTATATCGACGACAAGATCAGGCATGGGATGTAAATAAGTTATGAGTTCGGAGTGTGGAGTTCGGAGTTATTTGCGGCCATTCTGGGTAGCTACTAAAAATCAAACGCACCCGGGACCGGGTGGCTTTCAAGCTGCGCCGTCCTTCAGCGTCTTGATCTCCTTGGCGCTCAGGATGTCCTTGAGTTCGATCATGAACTCGTTGATGTCCTTGAAGGAGCGGTAGACCGAGGCAAAACGTACATATGCCACTTCATCCAGGCGATGAAGATGGTTCATCACTTCTTCACCGATGACCGTGCTCGGGATCTCCTTGAGGCCCTTGTCCTGAAGAGACTTCTCGATGTCCGATACCGTTGTTTCAATGGCCTCGACACCGATCGGCCGCTTTTCGCATGCCTTTTTGAGCCCGTTCAGGATCTTCAGCCGGTCGAAAGGCTCACGCCGCCCGTCCTTCTTGATCACGAGCGGCAGCACTTCCTCGACGCGCTCGTAGGTGGTGAACCTGCCCTCGCATGTGAGGCACTCGCGCCGCCTGCGGATGGATTCGCCTTCCTTCCCCATCCGTGAGTCGACGACCTTGTTTTCAAGGCTTGAACAGTAGGGACAACGCATGGTTTAACCAATGGAAGTTGGGAACTTGAGATGCTGAGAAGATGGGCACTCCACCTTCACAACTTCTCACCTTCCTAACCTCCTGCCTTTTTTCATTTTTTATACTGCGTGATTTTTAATCCCGACTCTTTCAGCATCTCTTCAGCGAGTTTGTCCGGATAACCGTCTTCGAATATGATGTGCTTGACTCCGGAGTTGATGATCATCTTTGCGCAGATGCCGCATGGCTGGTTCGTGCAGTAAAGAGTGGCGCCATCGATGTTCGTCCCGTGCCTGGCGGCCTGTATGATCGCATTCTGCTCCGCGTGCAGACCGCGGCAGATCTCATGCCGCTCGCCCGAGGGAATGCCCATCTGTTCACGCAGGCACCCGCGATCGAGACAATGCTCGATTCCCGAGGGGGCGCCGTTGTAGCCCGTCGCGAGGATGTTCTTGTCCTTCACGAGGACGGCCCCGACCTGGCGGCGAAGACAGGTGGCCCGCTTCTTCACCAGGTGTGCGATCTCCATGAAATATTCGTCCCACGTAGGTCTTGTCATAAGTCGTCCATTGGATATTGAAAGTTGAAAATTGTAAATTGGAAATCTTGAGAAAAGGAGCCGTCACATTCAATCTCAAATCTCCAATTTCCAATCTTCAATTTCCAATTCAGTGACCTACACGGTCGCCTTTTCAGTCGCGAACAGCGGGAATCCCGCGCAGAAGGCCTTTGTTCGCTCCTTGATCGCGGCCAGCTTTTCCGGAGACTTGCCGTTGGCGAGGACTTCGCAGATAATGTCGCCGACGATCTTCATCTCCGGCTCGCGCATGCCGCGCGTGGTCACGATCGGGGTGCCGAGGCGGATGCCGCTTGTGATCACCGGCGACTTCTGATCATAGGGGATGCTGTTCTTGTTCACCGTGATCCCGGCGGCATCGAGCGCGGTCTCCGCGTCCCTGCCGGTAATGTCCTTTGGCGACAGATCAACGAGCATCAGGTGGTTGTCAGTGCCCCCGGACACGATGCGAAATCCATCCTCGGTCAGCCTGCGCGCCAGCGCCTGAGCGTTCTTCTTGACCTGCCGTTGATAATCCCTGAACTCCGGCAGAAGCGCTTCCCTGAAGGAAACGGCCTTGGCCGCTATCACATGCACGAGCGGTCCTCCCTGGATGCCGGGGAAGATGGTCTTGTCCACGGCCTTGCCGAACTGTTCCTTGCACATGATCATTCCGCCGCGCGGACCTCTGAGCGTCTTGTGGGTCGTGGTCGTAACAAAATCAGCGTATGGCGCCGGGTTCGGATGCTCTCCAACGGCAACAAGCCCTGCGATGTGGGCAATATCGGCCATGAGGTAGGCGCCGACCCTGTCCGCGATCTTTCGAAACCGCGCGAAGTCGAGGACCCTTGAATAGGCGCTGAACCCGCACACGATCATCCTTGGCTGGTGCTCCACCGCAAGCCGCTCCACTTCATCGTAGTCGATCAGCTCGGTCTTTTTGTCCACTCCGTAGGCAACGGATTTGTAGAGCATTCCCGAGAAGCTCACGCTTGCCCCATGCGTCAAATGGCCGCCGTGGGCGAGCCCCATGCCGAGGATCGTGTCCCCTGGTTTGAGCACGCTGAAGTAGACCGCCATGTTCGCCGAGGAACCCGAGTGGGGCTGGACGTTCACATGCTCCGCGCCGAAGAGCTGCTTTGCCCGCTCGATGGCGAGCATTTCAACCCTGTCGGCGAACTCACACCCGCCGTAATAGCGCCGGTTCGGATATCCCTCCGCGTATTTGTTCGTGAACACCGAGCCCTGCGCCTCAAGCACTGCCTGGCTCACATAGTTTTCCGATGCGATCAGGACGATCTTGGAGAGCTCGCGCTCCTCCTCGCCTTTGATGGCCTGGTAGACCTCGGGGTCCTGCTGCTTCAATTCTGACATTACCATGATCCTTATGATTTTTTCAGTTTTCTATATCTTATTGAGCCGCAGCTGGTGCCGGCCGCCGGCAAACTCCGTTTCAAGCCACGTCTTCACGATCTCAAGCGCGACACCCTTGCCGATGACGCGTTCGCCCATGACCAGGATATTCGCGTCATTGTGCTCCCGGCTCATCCGGGCCGTAAAATGATCATGACAAAGGGCGGCGCGCACCTTCGGAAACCGGTTCGCCACGATCGACATGCCGATGCCCGTGCCGCAAATAAGGATTCCCCGGTCCACGGTGCCGTTCGACACGGCCTCGGCGACCTTCTTCCCGTAATCCGGGTAGTCCACGGAGTCCTTCGTTGCCGTGCCGAAATCAGAGACCTCGATGTCCTTGAGCGTCCGGAGGTATTGAACGACCTCTTGTTTCAACTCCAGTCCGCCATGGTCCGCGCCAATCGCCAGTTTCACGCCAAATGCCTTTCTCCTTATTTCCTCACCCTTGACGGGAGGAATAAAAGGCGGGGGTGACGTCTTCCGCAGACGCTGATATTAACATCCCCGCTGTTTTAGTGTCAAGGGAAATACCGGGGCAATACGGGACAAAGAAAAGTGGCGGCAAAGAAAAAATGTGCTCAACGGACCGTCAGGGACTGCAAAATTCAGCGCTCATGCGGGTTTAGTCGGAACGTCAAGCGCCTCCAGGTGCGTAATCACCTCGACATCGCGCAGCGCGCTCCGGATATCGGATTCGATGCGCCCGGCGAGCTCGTGCCCGCGATCGACCGTCCACGTGCCGGGAACGAGCACGTGGAGCGAGACGAACCGGTTATTCCCTGCCTGCCGTGTGCGAAGATCGTGGCACTCTATGCCATGCTGTCTGCTGAGCCGGTCAACGGTATCGCGCACGATCTTCAGTTCTTCAGGAGGGAGCGAAGTGTCCATCAATCCGGCCACCGAATCACGGACGATGTGGAACCCTGACCAGACAATATTGCTCGCGACGATCAAAGCGACCACGGGGTCCAGCCGCTGCCATCCGGTCACTACAACCGCGCCGACGCCGATCACCACACCCGCCGACGTCCAGACATCGGTCAGCAAATGGTGGGCGTTGGCCTTCAGTGTGATGGACTGGTGCTGCTTCGCGGCGCGGAGCAGGACCAGTGCCACTCCCAGATTCACCAGCGCCGCGGCGACGGACACGGCCAGTCCAAGCCCGACCTGCTCCAGCGGGAGGGGATGTAAAAGCCGCGGAATGGCCGTTGCCGCGATGCTGATCGCCGCAAGGACGATCAGGGTGCCCTCAACACCGCTCGAAAAGTATTCCGCTTTGCTATGGCCGTAGGCATGGTTTTCATCTGCAGGCCGGGCCGCGATCGTCAGCATCGCCAGCGCCATGATCGCGCCCACAAGATTCACCAGGGACTCGAGCGCGTCCGAAAGCAGTCCCACAGAACCGGTGATAAGATATGCCGCGGTCTTGAGCCCGATCGTCAGGATCGCCGCGGCAATGGAGAGCCAGGCAAAACGAGTGAGAGAGGATCGATTCATATTCGGTGTTCGTCCCTGCTTGTCCATGTGAACAGAAATCCTCTCCCGGCGGGGGAATCAGTCGATCGCCTGTCGTCCATCAAAGAACTCGTAGTCGATCATGCTGAGCGCCGCAATTGCCGCGGTCTCGGTGCGCAGGATATTCGGGCCCAGGCTCACGAGATGGAACCCTTTCCCGTGGGCCATCTCCGCCTCTTGTGCGGAAAACCCGCCTTCGGGGCCGATAAGAACGATGATGTTCTTCATCCCGGGATTGGCACGGAGAATTCCCTTGATCGGGACAGTGCCTTCTTCCCAGGGGAGAAGGGACAACGTCGGGAGTTCGGCGTTCGGTGTTTTGAGAAAATCCCCGAAAGAAACGATCCGGCCGACAGCGGGTATGTCCGCACGATTGCTCTGCATGGCGGCCTCACGGCAGATCTTCTTCCACCTCGAAACACGCTTCTCTTCGTCCCTGATCTTAACAATGGTCCGTTCTGTCACGAGCGGGATGATCGTCGCAACGCCGAGTTCCGTGGCCTTTTGCACGATCCAGTCCATTTTGTCGGACTTGGGCAGGCCCTGGCCAAGGGTGACGAGGGGATAACGGATCTCCCGTTTCGATCGGGCCTTTACCCCGGTTGTGATCTCGGATCTATCAACCTTTGCGATCTCCACCAAATACTCGGTGCCTTTGCCGTCGCACAGCAGAAGGTCGTCGCCCGCCTTCATGCGAAGTGCCGTCGCGATATGGCGCACGTCCTCGCCGGAGATGGTGATACTCTCGTCGATGACCTGTCCGGGAGATATGAAAAAACGCGGGGCTCTTGGCATGATATGCGTTTGTATTTACCACGAAGTCACAAAGGCTCAAAGAACACCTGTTTTTACCCTTGTGTCTTAGTGTCTTTGTGGTGAAGGAGGCTTTATACTGTTTTTGGCTTCGGCGCTTCGGTCCGCGGCTTACCGCCCCTTCTCCGTCTGCGCCGCGCTGGCTTTGCTTTTCGCTTTGCGCTTTCCTGTATTTCCTTTTCCTCGCCCGGGGCGAGCGGATGCTCCTTGATGAATTCCTTCCACCAGACGCGAAGCTCTTTTTTCTCGCCCGTGGTCTCGCTCGTAAAGCGCAGATACTCAAAGGCATCGGCAAAACCGGGCCGCCGCAGAAAATAGCGGGGGTATTTCCCTTCCCGCTTTTCGAAGCGATGCTGGTCCCAGTATATATCGCGCATCGACAACCCGACCTTCCTGGGGATCTGCACCCGCTGGGTCTGCTCAAGCATGATCTCGGTCACTGCCCTCGACAGGGCGTCAAGTGCGGGTACGCCCTGTTTCTCCAACTCAACGGCTTTTTCCTCTATCAACTGTCCGAACATGAGCGCGAAAAGCATGTGCGGCTGTACCTGCCGGCCGGCCTGCACGCAGCCGTCCACCCACTCTAAGGCCTTGCCGATCCAGATGCGCGGGAAGCCGCCGGACTCGCTGTCCACCCACTCGTTCAAGCGCGGGAAGATCACGTTGAAGAGACCTGTTTTTCTGAGGAGTTGATAGGTCTTCTCGCCCTCACCGAGCAAAAAGAGCTTGAGGACCTCTTCGTACATCCGGGACGGAGAGGCAAGCGCCACATGGTCCTTGAGCTCCAGCATGGCGCTATAGGTCTTCTCTTCGATCTCGAACCCGAGCAGGGCCGCGAACCGCACGGCGCGGACCATGCGCACGGGGTCCTCGGTGAATCGTACCAGGGGATCGCCGATGATGCGGATGAGCCCGCGTTCGAGGTCCTGCATCCCGCCCACGTAGTCGATGACGGAGAAGTCGGCAATACTGTAAAACAGCGCGTTCACCGTGAAGTCGCGCCTGAGGGCGTCTTCTTCAGGCGTGCCGAAGACATTGTCCCTGAGGATCATACCGCCCTCGGTCTTGAGCATGCGCGGCGGCTTGGGTCTGACCAGCGCCTTCGTCGGAGTCGCGGGAATTGAAGCCGCCTGGCCCTCCACTCCGGGGGAAGCA
This sequence comes from Nitrospirota bacterium, assembly GCA_049793155.1. Taxonomy (GTDB): domain Bacteria; phylum Nitrospirota; class UBA9217; order UBA9217; family UBA9217; genus JALNZF01. Next base: position 10,168 of record JBARBN010000112.1, on the reverse strand, counting down.
ATGGCTTCCTGCGCATGCTGCTCCGCCGGTTGCGACGGAAGTTGTTCAGCGACAGGGGCGGCGGCCACTGCCTCCGGTTCATCGGACACCATGGACCGGAACGTCGCGACCTCGATGATCTCGTCATGAAAATGGACATGGGCGAGCCGAAACCTGCGGCCGATGAGCCGGCAGTTGCGGAAGGCCTTCTTGATGTCGCCCGGCGTCGCGTCCGTGGCGATGTCGAAGTCCTTGGGCTCGCGGCCGAGCAGCAGGTCGCGCACACTACCCCCCACAAGGTAGGCGAAATATCCATGCTCTTTCAGCTTGTAGAGGACCCGTACGGCGTTGTGGCTGATCCACTTGCGGGAGATGGCATGTTTTGAACGCGGGATGATCGTAGGTTTTATAGGACTCACGGGAAGGTATAATAGCACACAGTGGCGGGTAAGGTAAAGAGGGAATGCGATATTTCGCCGGGACCGGCCCTGATTGACAATACGGTTTTATGGAAATTCGGTCCATTGTGAAGAACGTTTTCCTATGGTATACTGTTTCACTATGATGAATAATCTCAACGTTATCGGACTGAACCCCGTAGTCGCGGGCAAGATCACCCCGATGCTCGAAGACCTGCTCAGGGAGCATGTGTCGAACATCCATTCATTTCACCTCGTGGGCAGCGCGGTGATCCCGGACTATGACGAGAAGCTTTCGGACATCAATTCCCTGGTCGTGCTGAAAGCGATGGACCTTCGGGTCCTCGCCTTCCTCGCCCCCCTCGGGAAAAAATACGGCAGGAAGCGGATCGCCGCGCCGCTCGTGATGACCCCGGAGTACATCGAGACATCGCTCGACGCATTCCCTGTCGAGTTCCTCGACTTCAAGCTCATCCACAAGACCATTTATGGGAGCGACCTTCTCCAGGACCTGCGCATTGACCTGCCGCACCTTCGCCTTCAGTGCGAGCGTGAGCTCAAAACAAAGCTCATCGGCCTGAGACAAGGATATATCTCATCGCTCGGAAAAAAGGAAGACATTGCCGCCGTGCTCGTACGTTCCTTCACCGGCTCCATGGCCCTCTTCCGCGCCATTATCTCCCTGCTCGGCAAGGAACCTCCGATCCTGCGCGCGGATGTCATAACCATGCTCGGCTCCGCAACAGGGGTCAAAACCGATATCTTCAAAGAACTGCTCATGCTCAAGGCCCATCTCCTCAAACCAACTGAAAAGGAACTTGCATCCCTCTTCGAACGCTACTACAACACGCTCGAGTCCACGGAAAAGATCATCGATGATCTCCATGTGTAAGAGACTTCTCATCGCGGTCCTTCTTCTTGCGGCCGCCTGTGCTGCTGTGGTCAGCGCCTCCACGCCGCAGCCTCCCGATACGCCCCGGGATTATGTGGTCGACCTGGCCGGCGTCATCAGAAGCGACGTAAAAAATGAACTTAACGCCTATCTCCAAACGCTTGAGCAGAAGACGACGGCCCAGGTGCTGGTGCTCACGGTGCAGACCCTCGACAACCAGAGCATCGAGGAATTCGCGTTCAACACGAAGGAAAAGTGGAGGCTCGGTCAAAAAGGCAAGGACAACGGCGTCCTGATCGTCGTCGCGGTGAATGACCGCAAGTACCGGATCGAGGTGGGCTACGGGCTTGAGAGCGTATTGCCCGACAGCATGGTCGGCTCCATCGGACGGGAATACTTCGTCCCCTATTTTAAAACGGGCGATTACAGCACCGGCATTTACGCCGGCACGGTTGCCGTGATCAATACGATCGCGGCCCATGAGGGCGTGAGCATAACGAATGGATCGGAGAGGGCACAACCTCGCGGGGCCTCTGCCCGCAGGCCCATGAGTGCCTTCAGCAAGATCATGTCGATAGTATTCGGGGTCATCCTGCTGGTCCTGTGCGTCACCAATCCCGGAAAGTGCTTTCTTCTGCTCCTTCTGTTTTCGCAAGGAGGAGGAAGAGGCGGCTGGTCCGGGGGAGGCGGGGGTTTCGGAGGCGGAGGAAGCTTCGGAGGCGGTGGCGGAGGAAGCGGAGGGGGCGGCGGGGCATCGGGAGGCTGGTGAGGTTGTTCTTAAAGTCCCCTCTCCCCCAAGGGGAGAGGGCGGAGGGTGAGGGGGTTGGATTTAAATGGACGGAAGCTATGAAAAGAAAGAACATCGGACAATCCAGAGCTCTGAGAAAACATCAGACCGATGCGGAGAAAAAGCTGTGGATGGTGCTCAGAAATCGCAGACTCGCTGGTGTAAAATTTCGCAGACAATTCCCCTTTGATAGATATATCCTGGATTTTTACTCTCCTGAATATAAGATATGCGTTGAAGCAGATGGGGGGCAACATTATATAAATGAGTGCTTCCAAAAAGATGTAATAAGGACAAAAAATCTTTCCGATTCAGGAATTCAGGTGTTACGGTTTAGCGACAGAGATATTTTGATTAATATTGAAGGAATATGTGAGGTTATCCATCAGGCTATCGTAAAAGCCCCCTCACCTCAATCCTCTCCCCTAAGGGGAGAGGAAGTAAAAAACTACATTTTGAACTAACAGGAGGAAATCATGAACAACGGGGTAAAGTCATTACTGATCATTCTCGGAGTCATCGCGGTGTTTGCGATCGGGGCCATCATGTACGGCGTCGGAGAGTACAACAAGGTCGTGGCCATGGACGAACAGGTCAAGTCGCAGTGGGCGCAGGTCGACAATCAGTTGAAGCGGCGCTACGATCTGATCCCGAACCTGGTGGAGACCGTGAAGGGCTATGCGACGCATGAAAAAGAGCTGTTCGAGAACCTTGCCAATGCACGTACGAAATATTTCCAGGCAAACACGGTCAATGAAAAGGTCCAATCCTCTCAGCAGGTCGAGGGTTTTCTGTCCCGCCTCCTGGTCCTGCGCGAGACCTATCCCCAGCTCAAGGCAAATGAGAACTTCCTGAAATTGCAGGACAGCCTCGAAGGTACGGAAAACCGCATCGCCGTTGAGCGTATGCGGTACAATGACACGGTCAAGGTCCTCAATACGTACCGGAGAACCGTGATGGGAAAATTCTTTGCTTCTCTGGCAGGTGTGAACGAGGCCCGGTATTACGAAACCCCGCAGGCGGAGAAGGAAGCGCCGAAGGTGAAGTTTTAGCAAAGCAGTCTGACAGAAAAAATCACATTATGATAGTATCAAGAGCCTGTTGAGCAACGTAATTGCGAAGCAGGCTTTTTTTCGTCCAGAAAGCTATACGGCCTTAGCCACTGCCTCCTGTTTGGCCAGGGACGACTGTGCGAGGTCCTCGAATGCGGACATGGCCGCGATGGACCCGTGCGAGACCGCAACGACTATCTGCTTCGGCGCACCCGTGATGTCCCCCGCGGCGTATACATTCGGCATGGACGTCCGCATGGTCATCAGGTCTGTCTTGATGTACCCCTGATCGTCAAGCTCGAGGCCGACCTGCTTTGCGATCTCGTTTTGCGGAACATACCCGATGGCCACGAACACGCCGTCGACCGGCATCTCCACTATCTTGCCTGTCTTGTTGTCCTTGATCTTGACGGCTTGTACGATCTTGCCGCCCGAGATCTCATGCACCTCGCTGTCCCACAGCGCGGGGATCCCCGACTGCTTGAAGCTTTCCTGAAGCCTTGTCTCCGCGCGAAGCGTATCGCGCCAATGCACGAGGGTCACCTTTGCACCGAGGTTGTGAAGATAGAGCGCGTCCGTAAGCGCCGTATTGCCTCCACCCACCACCAGAACCGATTTTCCGTCTTTGAAGAAGTACCCGTCGCAGGTAGCGCAGTAGCTGACCCCCCTGCCGAAGAATCTCTGAGCTCCTGCCGCTTCGAGCGCACGGTTATCAACGCCGGTCGCGATCAACACCCCTCGGGTAATATAGATGGCGTGGTTCGTTTTAAGATGGATCGTTCCGTCCTGCGGGTCTTTCGTCACCTCAGTCACGAATTCGCCGACATGAAGTTCTGCATACTGGGCCGCCTGCTGCGCCATGAGATCAATGAGACTCTTGCCGCCGATGCGCATGAACCCCGGGTAGTTCTCCACGACCGGCGTGATCATCACCTGGCCGCCGAGGTTGCCTTTTTCGATCACCACGGAGTCGAGTCCCGCCCGCACGGCGTAGATCGCGGCCGTCAGCCCTGCCGGCCCTCCACCGATGATGACCAGATCCTTTTTCACCGGTTCTCCCGAGATCTGCGTTGATGCCGTCACCGGCTCCTTGAGGGTCATGAGAGATCCCATGAACAGCGGCTCCGGTTGAAGTCCGGCGCCGGTAAAGGTATTGTTCATGAATGTCTGCGGCACGGCAAGAGAGCCGAGACTTTCCGCAAGGTCCCGGTTCTCGTAGATTTCGACAGCCTCCGCAGACACCAGGTCGGGCTTCACCATTGCGGCTGAAAATGCGGAGAGGACCTGCAGCGGACAATAAGGACAGGTGGGACTGACAAAGACCTGGATGTCCCGCTTTTCATTCAGCTGTTCGGCTATCTGCTTGACCGATTGTTCGGACAGGAGGGGCTTTCCCGTGGATGCCATTATAATGGACGTGAAAAAAGAACGGCCTTCCTCTCCCACGGGTGCGCCGGTGAACCTGATGCGGTACTTATCAGGTGCAATAAGTATCGACGGCGAGCGGGTCACGTTGCGTTTGACGGCCTGCTCATCACCGATCGCATGGAAAGACACCTTGAGCTTCTCCGAAAGCGGGGCAAGGGACCGGACCAGTGCCACGGCAACTTCATTGAACTGATCATTCTTGCCGCTTTCGGTAAAAACCTCGATGAGGACGTCTTCCTTGAGCGTCTCTTGAAATGTCTCTTTGATGGTCTGTTTTACATCATCAGGGATGAGTTCTTGTGCCATGGTGAGCCTCACAATGAAACAAATATTAATTTAGCCACGGATAGACACGGATTATCACGGATATGAAGTCAGGATACCAACCGCTTCCATTCAAGTTTTGTTCTTCCAAAGTTGATGACCAATCCTACGTTTAAGCCCGTTGCTTTAAGATAATTGATCATTTGCGCTTCATGCTCAGAGCTGATTGACTTTATGGACTTCACTCCAGGATCAACTTGCTATTGACAAGAATGTCGGGATAGAAATCTCCGACCACCTGACCTCTAAATTTTACTTTGAGCGGTACTTGTTCCTCGACAATGAGCCCCTTCTGAGTCAAGGCAATAGTAAGAGCCTTCTGATACACACTTTCCAGGAAACCCGAGCCGAGTTCGTTTGAGACTTCAAAACAAATTCCGATCACTTTCTCTGTCAGTTCTTCATAAACTAAGCCCATTGTTTTTATCCGTGCCCATCCGTGTCCATCCGTGGCAAACCAGCTACTTTATCCTCTTCGACATCACCTTGAACTCCTCCGTACCGGCCACTTTTAAGAGCTGAAACATCACCGTCTCGGTGCATGTCACTACACCGCCGGCCTCGCGCATGAACTCCATTCCGATCTTCCAGTTCTCCTTGGTGCGGGAACAGATCGCGTCCTGCACGACGTGAACATTGATGCCGCCTTTAAGCAGGCCGATGCATGTCTGGAGTACGCAGATGTGCGTCTCCATGCCTGTCAGCACGACGCTCCTTTTATTGTGCTCCTTAAGCTCCTCCAGGAACGAAGGCTGGCCGCAGCAATCGAAGGTCATCTTCTCCACAGGACGGTAGAACGGCAGCGCCTCCCGGATCTCCGGCACGGTCGCGCCGAGTCCCTTGGAATACTGCTCCGTCACCATGACCGGCATGTGGATCATCTTGGCGAGTTCGACCAGGTGCAGGTTGTTCCTGACGACCTTGTCCCTTTCCTTCATGATCGCCGCAAGCTTTTCCTGAATATCGACGATCAGAAGTACCGTGTCTTCCGTATCAATAAAGAATTTATCCAACGTCATTCCTTTTTTTTCTCCTTGAAATTGTATTATGAATGGTCTCAAAATAGTCTAACATTAAACCATCCTACAACTTTTTGTCATTCCCGCAACGATTCTGAGCGGGAATCCGGTTCTTATTGATTGAAACCATATCCCCGATGGAGTCTTTCGGGGATGACAACCATGGGGCTCGCAACCGGCTGCCTGCCGGTCATCAGACCCCTCACGAACCGCCTTCATAACCAATGGTGACCTTGTCATACTCCACGATCACCGGCACCTTCCTCACGCCTTTTGTATACATCATCATGTCATTCAATTTCGAACTGTCGGCCTTCACATCATAATACACAGCCGTATTCCCATAGACCGACCTGGCCTTATCGGTATGAGGTCAGCCGGCTTTCCCGTAGATTATCACCTTATCTGCCATTGGTCCTCTCCTCTCAGTACAGTGTAATCATATAGTATATAATATCATTTTGCGGATGCAAAAGTAACTTTTTTACGATACAATCTCAAACGTGATGTTAGACGGAACAAATCCCACGGCAAGTTTGTCATATATGACTAAAAGGAGCAGCGCTCCTGGTCCGGATGACGATGCAACGCTCGTATCGTCTGCAAAGACAGGCGATCTGCAGGCGTTTGAACAGCTTGTAACAAAGCACCAGAAAAAGATGCTCAACATTGCTTATCGACTCATCGGGGATTATGACGATGCATGCGAGGTGGTGCAGGACGCCTTTGTCTCCGCCCATAAGAATATCAGAATGTTCCGGGGGGATGCAAAATTCACTACCTGGCTCACGACAATAACATTGAACCTTTCAAAGAACCGGCTGAAACAGGTGAGGTCCCGGCAGAGCCACGAAGCCTATTCCCTGAATGATCCGATCCAGACCGTTGACGGCACGATGACCATTGACCCGCCATCGAAAGAGCCTTCGGTGCTGGATCGCATGGAAACGCAGGACATCCGGACCAGGGTGCAGGACTGCATTAAGGCGCTGGATGCGGATTTTCGAGAGGTCCTCGTCCTTCGCGATATGCAGGAGTTCTCGTATGAAGAGATCGGGAGCATGCTCAAGGTCCGCGAGGGCACGGTAAAGTCGCGTCTGTTCAGGGCACGAGATATGGTCAGGGATTGTTTGAAGAAGGCAATGGTCTCTCTTTGATCGAATCATGCTTTGGTAGCCGCAGGCTTTAGCCTGCGTCTTCGCAACCTGAAGGTTGCGGCTACCTATATATAAATGGGGTATTCAATGAAACATGACGACATTCGGCATAAACTGTCAGAGTATATCGGCGGATCTGTCTCGGGTGAAGAACGGACGGCGATCGAAGCGCATCTTAAGACCTGCACACAGTGCAGCAAGGCGCTCTCAGAACTCCAAAAGACCATTGAGCTCATCAAGACCGTCGAAGAGATCGATCCACCTGCATGGATGTCACAGAAGATCATGACAAAGGTTCGCGCGGAGGTCGGCGAAAAGAAGACTATCTTCCAGAGATTATTCTACCCATTGGCAATCAAGATTCCGATCCAGGCCATTGCGGTACTGTTCCTTGCCGTGACCGGGTTCTATATCTATCAGAACATTCAGCCGACAGAAAGTATATCCGAAGCGCCGAGCCAGGAGTTCGCGGCCAAAAAGCCGGTTCCTCCAGCAGACACTGCACAGGATAAACTTGCCAAAGCTGATAGGCCGACTGTTCGCTCAAAGCAGGTTCCGCAAACACCGGCGTATAAATCCTTGGACATGAAACAGGAATACGAGAAACCTCCGCAACCAACGCTCCAAGGCCAAGCGACAGCACCAGCCGCCGCTCCGGTTGTTCCTGCCATGCCGGCTGAGCAGCCCATGCCTGTCCAAAAAGAGGCTGCCTCACTAAAAGCTGCTGCGTCTCAAGCAGGCGCTCCCGCAGCCATGTCGGAGCAGGCGACCGGTATTGCACCGCATGCGGAAAAGAAATCAAAATCCACGGCACCAATGTCGTTGGCATTAAATGTGGCACCAGCTGATGCGGTTGGTTCTGTGATCAGCATACGGGTCAATGACATTGACGCTTCCGTACGGGAACTTGAGCAAACAGTCGAGCAGCTCGGAGGATCGACTCAGAAGAAGGACCTTCCCAATGCAAAGTGGATCTATGAAGTTTCGATCGATGCTCAGAAGCTTCAGCAGCTTAAGGAAAAGCTGAAACGTATCGGCACGGTCAGCGATGAGGCGGTGCAGCCTGTATCGAAGGATGGACAAATCATATTAAAAATCGAATTGAAAAATAAATGACAAATAAGAATATCATAATCGTCACACTTTTGCTTACGATAATTCATTTTGTGGTTACATCGTTAATCGGTCACTATATTTCCGTTCAAGTCGGGACACAAATGGGAATTGTAGTCGCCGACAGCCTGATAGAAGCCAACGAGAAATTTCCGGACAAAGCACAGGAAGAAGCAGCCAGAATCAACCAAAACATAAAAACCAAGAGTGATGACATTAATGAGAGATGGAGAATTCCCCAATTGGTAATTTCGCTACCAGCCAAGCCATTTATTACTCCCTTACTGAAAGATATGAGAAAACAACAAATGAACAAGGTCATTGCCAATGAGATTACCCGTGAGCAATTTCGTACTCAGGGACGAATGATCGACTCCATCATAAATATTCTGAATTCTCTTTTGCTAGGTCTCCTGGTCTACGTTGGCCTACGATTTTTACATCGAAACAAACCGGCACGATAACCTGCGGGGCCCCAGCAACGCGCCCAAAGGCAACGCGTGACGTACGCGTTCTCTCCTCGCTTCGCAAGGAGAGATTCCCGGCACATTCTCTTCTCAAATCTTCGGGAACATTTTCCAACCCTCCCCTGTCTAATGGACCAGAAGCAGTTAAATCCATTAGCACAGGAGACCCGTCATGAAGATCAAATATCTTGTCCCGGTTTTATCAGTAGTGTTTCTCGCAACCATAAGCATGTGTCCGGTTTCAGCCGCAGTCAAACAGGAAGTCAAGACCCCGACAACTTCAAGCACACTGGACGACCAGACCGGCGTAGCGCTCACCATTTACAACGTCAACCTCGGCCTGGTCAAGGACCAGCGCGCCATCAAGCTGTTCAAAGGCATCGGCGATCTGCGGTTCATGGATGTGGCTTCGCAGATCATGCCCGCCAGTGTCCATATCAAGTCCCTCGTGAAACCGGAAACACTTCGGGTACTGGAGCAGAACTATGAGTATGACCTCTTGAATCCCCAGAAGCTGCTCGACAAGTATGTCGGCAAAGAGGTGAAGCTCTACACGAAGAACCCCTATACTGAACGGGAGGAGGTAGTAAGCGCTACGTTGCTTTCGAACAACGGCCAGCCCATCTTCAAGATAGGCGACGAGATCACCTTCGGCCACCCCGGCAGGATCGTCTTCCCCGGCGTACCGGAGGACCTCAATGCCAAGCCGACCCTTGTCTGGATGCTCGACAACGACCTGCCGTCAGCGCAGAAGATCGAGGCCACCTACCTCACGAACAGCATCAACTGGCGGTCCGATTATGTTGTGACGCTGAATGACAGGGATGACAAGGCCGACCTCTCAGGCTGGGTGACCATCGACAACCACAGCGGCGCAACGTATAAGAACGCGATGCTCAAGCTCGTTGCCGGAGATGTGAACCGGGTAAAAAATGAGTTCGAGTATAAGGACAAGATGATGCGCGTGGCGGAAGGAGCTGCAAAAGCGGCTGCGCCGCAGTTCAAGGAAGATTCGTTCTTCGAATACCATATATATACCCTTGGGCGTACTGCCACGGTAAAGAACAACCAGACCAAGCAGATCAGCCTGGTAACTGCCGATGATATCCCGGTAAAGAAAGAGCTCCTGTACTACGGAGCGAACTATTATTACTACAATCGCTATGGCGATGCCATGTCGAACCAGAAGATCGGCGTGTTCGTCGAGATCCAGAACAAGAAGGCGAACAACCTCGGCATCCCGTTGCCCAAGGGCACGGTGCGGGTCTATAAAGCCGACAAGGAAGGCAGCCTCCAGTTCGTGGGCGAGGATTCGATCGACCATACTCCGAAGGACGAGAAGATCAGGATCAAGCTCGGCGATGCCTTTGACGTGGTAGGCGGCAGGAAGCAGACGGACTGGAAGAAGATAGCGTATGATACCTACGAAGCGGCATTTGAAGTATCGCTCGGGAACCACAAGAAGGAAGACGTGGTGGTAAAGGTAGTGGAACCGATCCCCGGTGACTGGAAGATGCTCTCGTCGTCACAT
>JBARBN010000111.1:0-5440 GCA_049793155.1 Nitrospirota bacterium | reverse complement strand
ATGACCTTCGTGAGATCGGGGGCATAATAAGCCCCGAACCCCAGGATCGTATGGCAGTCATTGCAGTTGTACTTCTCGAATGTTCTTTTCCCTTCCACCACCTTGTCGGACAGCTTGTCAACATGGGAAAGCGTCTCGACCTGCCTATGCGTATCCCATGTCAGCCACAGAAACAAAACTGCCGAGGATACCGTACCGATGAAAAAAATCCAGAATGCCGTTTTTTTTGACATCCCGCGCCTCCTTCTCGCCATTCGATGAGAAATGGACTGTGAAAAGCCGAGCTTTCAAATAAAAAACTTACACTCTTTCAAACGCGTCCTTCGTCGCTCCGCAAACGGGACAGACCCACGTGTCGGGTATCTTTTCGAAAGGCGTCCCCGGCTCAACACCTCCGTCAGGGTCGCCCGTTGCAGGATCATAAATCCATCCGCACACGGTACATTTCCATTTATCCATATGAAGACCTCCCGTCCATTCAGTTTGCATGCCGTTATTCGTTACACGGTCCTTACTGCAGGAAGGTAAATATAAAAGATAGTCCCTTCTCCTACCTGAGACTCCACGGTCACGAGGCCGTCATGCCTCTTGATGATGGAATAACTGACTGCGAGACCGAGCCCCAGGCCCTTCTGGCTATAGGTGTCCTTGGTCGAATAATAGGGGTCAAATATCTTCGCCAGGTTTTCAGCGGGGATACCGGCGCCGGAATCCCGGATCGATATCCTCAGGTAATCCCCGTCCCGCAACGGATAACTGTCCGCCGGTGAAATGCTCATGTTCTCCCCTCGAACGGTGAGCGTTCCGCCGTTCGGCATCGCCTCTTTTGCATTGATGACGATATTGGTAATAGCCTGCTTCATCTGTCCCTCATCAATTGCAACGCGATACAGATCGCCCGGGAAATCAAATTCCGCCTTGATATTTGCTTCCTTCAGCAAGGAGCTGATTGTATTCAACGTCAATTCCGAAAGGGAAAGTATTTTTTTCACCGGGTCTCCGCCTGTGGCAAAGGTGATGAGGCGCCTGCTGAGCTCGCTGGCTATTCCGCAGACATTTTCCGCGTCGTCAAGCCTGCTGTAAGCCTTGTCACCCGGTTTCACCGACATTTTGGTGACCGCTATATTGCCGACTATCACGTTCAGGAGGTTGTTGAAATCATGGGCGATGCCTCCGGCAAGGATGCCTATCGACTCAAGCATATGCCCCTTCAGGCGCTCCTCCTCCGCTTTTTTTCTGTCGGTGAGGTCCACCATGATCGAGGCATAGCTTATTACCTTCTGCGTTTTGTCCCTAATCGCCACGGCGGTCAGCTCCACCGGCATTTTTCTTCCGTCCTTTGCGAGCCGGACCGTTTCGTAGCCGGAGAAGAACTCCTGAGTATTCAGGAGCATCATGCAGTGCCCCACCTCCTTCGTGGCGATATCTTTCGGTATTACATCGGTAATGGGCCTGCCGATCATCTCCGCAGCCGCGTATCCCAGCATCTTCTCCGCCCCACGGTTCCAGACGATCGTATTGCCCTGCATGTCAATAGCACATACCGCATTGGGAAGATTCTGTATGATCGAAGCAAGTAACCGTTCATTCTCTTCCGCTTTTTTTCGTTCCGTGATATCCTCGAAAATACCCATTGACGCCGTGATCGTTCCCTCGGCATCGCGTATCGGGGCCTTCGAAAGGGTTACGTCGATCACGACCCCGTCTCTCCTCAGGCGCTGCGTCTCGATCGATTTTAACGTTTGTCCTTCGAATATTTTTCTGCGGAACTCCCGGAACTCCTCTTGCCTGTCATCGGGAATGAACGGGAGAGGTTCGCCGAGCACCTCATTTGCGGTCCAGCCAAATACCTGCTCCGCCGCCGGATTCCACAAGAGGCACGTTCCATCATCGTCCATGATCGTTATCGGCAGGGGCGATGCCTTGATCAGCGTCTCGAGCCTGTGGTTTGCGGCCTGAAACTCTTTTTCGACCAGCTTGCGTTTTACGATCTCGCCGCTTGCCTGTCTGTACAGGATGACGCTCAGGATCCCGATAAGGGCGCTCCCGAGCATGATGATAACTCCGATGTTCCTGGATTTCATACCGGATACATGCCTGGAAACCATTTCAAGATCCTGCAGATAGATTATCTCCCAGCCAGGGTAATTCACTATCGGGGCTTGATGGATCATATACCGGTTGCCTGCGGTATCAACCGCCTGGTGCTCATCCGATCTCTCCATCCCGGTCCATGCCGGAGGCGTCCTCCCGAACTGCTGTGAAGCCGCTATTTCGGACAGCGACTGTTGAGATGTTTTCCAGAGAAGGTGATAAAGCCAGTCGGCCTGGCTGGATGCGAATATTACGCCATGAGGGTCCACCAGCACAACTGCTCCGTCATGCCTTCCGACCATCTCTTTTTCAACAGCATTCACGGATGCCTTGATCACCACGATACCCAAAGGGGTTGTTTGTCCTTTTGCATAAACCGGATGGCCGAAGTATACCCCCCGCCTTCCCGAGGTAACCCCCAATGCCATATACAACGATGAGGCGCCTTCGATTGACTGCTTAAAATAGGGACGGAAGGCGTAATTTTCCCCGACGAAACTCTCGGGCGTATCGTGGTTGGAGGAGGCAATGGTCACGCCGGAACGGTCGATCAGATAACACACATCGACCGCAAGGGCATGTTGAAAATGATCCAGGATCGCGTTTGCGTCACGGATCGAGTCTGGACGGGCCCCCTCAAGCGCCTTGCTCAGGTCCCTTATGCCCGCCAGCGAAGCAGTTATCTTTTGATAGTCGGACAGGTAAAGGTTTATCGCGTCAGCGATCTCCGTTATTTGCGTATCTGCGTTCTTATAGTACTCCAGGAAGGCACTTTTCTTGACGGAAGAATAGTAAAGGTATCCGCCTATTGATGCGGTCAGGAATGCAAGCAATGCAAATATGATAATAATGACGCGAATCTTCACTTGTCTCCCGCCCTTGCTCTAGATCACCCTGTTAAACACTGCTCCGGGAACCCGGTTGTTAGAATATATCATATTTTCAGGCTGAAAGCCGGGTCCGGGTGTGTTTTTTAACCCAGCCTTTTTTTGAACCGGAGCGAACTGAGGGTGAACACAACAACACCGAGGATGAAGAGTGCGAGCATCTGCGGCCAGAGAATGCTGAACCCTGTCCCCTTCAGAAAGATACCCCGAATGATGATGAGAAAATACCGCAAGGGGTTGGCGTAGGTCAGATATTGAAAAATTTCCGGCATGTTCTCAATGGGGAACATGAACCCCGACAGGAGGATCGCGGGCATAAAGAACAGGAACGTGGCCATGAGCGCCTGTTGAAGTGTTTTTGCAACCGTAGAGATGAAGAGGCCGATGCCGAGCACGGACAAAAGATAAATGGCCGTTGACAGGGGAAGAAGCCATAACGGGCCATTGACAGGGATATTGAATATCAACACCCCAAAGATCGTCACAAAGACCATGTCCAGGAACGCGATCAATGCAAACGGGATGGTCTTGCCGAGGATAAGTTCCGCCGGTCTGAGCGGGGTGACCATCAACTGCTCCATGGTGCCTATCTCCCGTTCGCGCACCACGGCCATGGAGGTAAGCAGGAGCGACGTCAGCATGATCACAATAGCTATGACGCCCGGGACGTTATAATTCTTGCTCTTGAGTTCGGGGTTGTACCATGCGCGCTGCCGAACATCGATCCGCGCCGCAGTATGCGCGTCGGGACCCGCAAGGTCCCGGGAATACTTTTGCATGATGCCGTTCGCATAACCCACGGCTACCGTCGCGGTATTGGAATCCGTACCATCGGCGAGCACCTGGATCGATGCGGGAATCTTTCTTTTCACGTCAGCGGAAAATCCATGATTGATCTGGATCGCCACGGCAACCGCTGCCCGGTCCAGCAATTCCTTGACCTCGCCGGGCGTTGCCGGCGAGGCAAGAATTTTGAAATATCCAGAGAACGCAAACCGTCTGATCAGTTCCCTGCTTTCATAGGAATTGTCCAGGTCCATGACCGCGGTCGGGATATTATTCACATCGGTCGTCACGGCAAATCCGAAAACCAGGGTCTGGAGGACCGGCACCGCAAAAATGATCGCTTTCATCCGCTTATCCCGCAAGACCTGGATGAACTCCTTGATCACCATCTGTTTTATGCGTTCCAGGGCCTTATGCATAAGAGAGCTTCCCTCTGACAAACCCGTCGTTTCGCGTTCCTTGCTTTCAGCACTCCGTAAATTAACCTTGAACATTGAACCTTGTTAGACTATCTTCTTCCGGAACTTTCTGTTCGCGACAATGAAGACGATCACGGCAAAGAACAGTAAAAATATTGCGTCGATCACGAGGATCCTTACCGGGTTGCCTTTGAGAAAGATCCCTTTCAGCACCGTCACGAAGTATCGCGCCGGGATCAAACGGGAGATCAATTGAAGCGGTATCGGCATGTTCGAGATGGCGAACATGAAGCCCGAGAGGAGGAACGCCGGAAGAAAGGTCCCCACCATCGCGATCTGGCTTGCGACGAGTTGGGACTTCGCCACAATGGAAATGACGATGCCGAGCCCAAGAGCGCCAAAAAGAAAGACGCTCGAGACCACGGCGAGAATGAAGACATTGCCCCTCAGGGGCACTTCGAAGAGAAAAACAGCCATGAGCACGGAAATGACCATATCGATGAGCCCGATGAGGAAATACGGGACCAGCTTTCCGAGGACCACCTCTGACGGTTTCACCGGGGTCGCGATCAGTTGTTCCATGGTCCCCCGCTCCCATTCCCTCGCAAAGGTAAGCGAGGTGAGAAGAGCGGCGATCACCATCATAATGACCGCTATCAGGCCGGGGATGATGAAATTCCGCGACTTCAATTCCGGATTGTACCAGACCCGGACCCGGGGGTCGATGAGAGGCGCGGTCTGACCGCCGGCCACACGCTGACCGTAAATGTCGGTGAGCACCGAAAGATACCCCAGGGTGATCGTCGCGGTATTGGAATCGCTTCCATCCACGATCACCTGGAGCTGTGCAGCACCGCCCGATGCGATCGTTTTTGCAAAGTCAACCGGTATTGAGACGGCGACCCGCGCTTTTCCCGCATCAAGGTAGGCGTCGATCTCGCGCTGGTCCTGAGCCATCCGAACGATCGAGAAGTAACCCGAGGCCGTCAGTTCCGCCGTGAGTTCCCTGCTCACGCTGCTCCTGTCGGCATCGTACACGATCGTCGTGAGATTATTGACGTCGAGGGTAATGGCGTACCCGAAGATGAACAAAAGCAGCACCGGCATGAGGAATGCCATGGCCAGGCTCAACGGATCACGCCGGATCTGGATGATTTCTTTTTTTGCGATCGCCTTGATGCGAAGAAACTTCATGTTTTTACCCAAAGTAGTCAAGAGCCAGAAGCCAGGAGTCAGAATGTCGAGGTTTACGTT
>JBARBN010000110.1:0-5808 GCA_049793155.1 Nitrospirota bacterium | reverse complement strand
TCGTGCGGGCATGGAACTTCGTGTTCGTCGCCCTCGTGCTCAACTATCTCGGCCAAGGGGCATTCCTCATCGGACATCCCGAGGCCAGGAACGTGCTGTTCGAGATGGTGTATCATCAGGCGCAAGTCCTCTACATCCCGTTCCTGCTCCTGTCCATATTCGCCACGATAATCGCGTCGCAGGCCATGATCAGCGGCATGTTCTCGATCGTGTACCAGGGGATCACCACGCGCATCATGCCCATCTTCAAGGTGGACTACACCTCCGAGGAGCGTCATTCCCAGATCTATATCGGCTTTGTGAACTGGTTCCTGCTTTTCTCGGTGCTTTTCATCATCATGGAATTCCGGGAATCCAGCAAGCTTGCGGCCGCCTACGGCCTTGCGGTCACCGGCACCATGACCCTTACCGGCATCTTCATGACCTGGATCTTCTATCTCAAGAGAAAATTCGGCCGAGCGGCCCTCTCGGTGGGCGTGACCCTGGTCTGCATGACGTTCCTTCTGTCCAACACCTATAAGATCCCCCATGGCGGATACTGGTCCATCATCATCGCTTTAATACCGTTCCTGGTCATCATGGTCTACCGCACGGGCCAGCGGAAGCTCTACAATGTGCTTCAGCCGCTGCCTATCGACGTTTTCCTGCCGAGCTACACCCAGATATATCAGAACATGAGCAGGATCAAGGGGACCGCACTCTTTTTCGCGAGGGACGCGAAGGAGGTCCCCCCTTACATCGTGCATACCATATTCAAGAACAACATCATTTACGAGGACAATATCATCATTTCCATCGTCAAGCGCGAGGATCCCTTCGGAACCACGGGGTTCTTCAAGGAAAATCTCGCCCCCGGTCTCCGGTCCTTTGAGATACAGACGGGCTACATGGAGGTGCCTGATGTCGAGGAGATCCTGCGCGAGGCGGGGATCCACGAGAAGACCATCTTTTACGGCGTTGAGGACATTCTGGCGAGCAATATCGTCTGGCAGTTTTTCGCGGTCATCAAGCGTCTTACCCCGAACATCGTCCAGTTCTACAAGCTCCCGTACAACAAGCTTCACGGCGTGGTGACAAGGGTGGAGATGTGAATCGATGTCGCGTGAAGAGGATTGAGGAATGAAGATCTATGATGTATTCGGGAAGGCTGACGATTCAGGCGAGCATATCCTCGGTGCGCGCGAAACCGGCAGTCACGCATGCTATTTGATCTACGGAGTTTTGAAACCCGGGGAGAAGGGCAGGGAATTGAGCCCCGGCACAGGGCATGAAGAGCTCGTTCTTGTGATCGCGGGCGACCTTGAGCTGTCTGGTCAATGCACGGGAATGCTCAAGCAGGGACAGGCGATCCATCTTAAGGATGCGCAGTCGTGTTCCGCGGAGAATCCGGGTACGATCGATGCCGTCTATGTTATTTCGGGAGGACATTCTGGATCGGAAAACGGCCACCATTGAATTCGTAACAAACGGAAAAACACCTCGGAGACGCTGAGAAAAATCATGAATATTTGATAGCTTAAAATAAGCGTTACCTGCTCAGGAGAAGTGCAAATTAAACCGCTGCATATTCATGATGCCAACGAGTTTTTCAAGAAAATAGAGGACTAACAACTCCGTCGAGAGAAGCGCTGAGAACCGCGTTCCTCACGCCGGCTTCGTCAAGGGAGAAACCAACCGACAATGAAAGCCTCCGTCCATGTCTCCACCTCCACAATGCTGGCGGCCGCGCTCTACGTGTATTCGGGTTCCGTTCCGATGGCGGCGAGCTGCCTCGCGAGTGGGGTCCTAATCGATCTTGATCACGTGGTTGATTTTCACCTCTTCTCCGGAGAAAGGTTCTCCATCGCGAATTTCTTTTCCTGGTGCAACGAATGCCGCTGGCAGAGGATCACCCTGATCTTCCACTCGTATGAACTTTTCGGGATCCTGTGCGCTGTCGCGTATTACCTGGACAACGCGGTCCTGCGGGGGATTGTCTGGGGAGCGGGTCTACACCTGCTGCTCGATCAGCTTGCGAATTCCAGGACAGTCCGGCTGTCGCCGTGGTTCTATCTCCTGGGATACCGGATTGCCATGGGATTCAGACGGGACAAATTGCAGCTATCTTAGCACCCGGCATGGCCAAGCCCGAATAGCTGAGGTCGGAGACGCGGGAAGAGAGGGCGGTATCCTGGACATGGCCATGGGGGGAGCGATGCATCCGATCATTGCTCCGGCACTCCCCAGGCTGATCTCCGGAAAAAGCGGAGGTCGAAGAGGTCTGTTCCAACCCGGGGTTGAGTCTGACGCACAAGAGACGCGCGTCTCACCCCCGTGTTAAAAAATTGAAAGCACCCGGCAGTCTTCAACTATAGCGGCAGCCTCTTCGTTTCCTCGATCACGTGGCCGGCCTCGGTCCCGGTCAGCGACTGGAGCTTGTCTCCGAATTTTGCAAGCCGTTTGTCGGATTCGTCATATCGCATCTTCGTGTTCGTCAGATGCTTTCCCACCAGCTCGAATTCCTCCTGAAATTTCCGGAAATCACCCGAAAGCCTTGCCAGGCTGCGCAGGATCTCCTGCGCCTGCTCTTCGATGTGCATTCCCTTGAGACCGAGAAGGATCGTCTGGAGATAGGCGTAAAAACTGTTCGGTGAGACGGGGACGACCCGTTTGGCAAAGGCGTAGTTCAAAAGTCCCTTTTCAGTGTCAACGGCCTCGTCCCTGATAATAAGCTCATAGTACACATTTTCCGCGGGGATGTACATGAGCGCGAAGTCGAAGGTGCCCTCGTCAGGAAGAATATATTTGCCTGAGATGGCGTCGATGTGCCTCTTGACGTCGCTGATGAATTTCTTCTTTGCAGTTTTCCGCTCTTCCTCTGTAGCCGTCTCGACGACACGCTTGAAATTTTCGAGCGGGAACTTGGCGTCCACGGGCACGAGGTTCCTGCCCAGTTTGATGACCGCGTCAACGGCCTCTCCGCTCTTGAACCGGTGCTGGAGCGTGTAGTGGGCCGGAGGGAATATCTGGGCCAGGAGGTCGCCGAGAAAGAGCTCGCCGAGACCGCCGCGAAGCTTGGGCGAGCGAAGGATCTCCTGCAGGCTTGCGATGTCCTTCCCCACCTCGAACACCTTTTTCGTCGCCTCGCTCAGACCGCCCAGCCCCTTGCTCACCTCCTGCACGACACGGGCGGCATTGTCCAGCCTGCTGTTCAGGTCGCCGGTCGATCTCTGGAGCTGCTGGGTGACCTGGTTCAGCTGGGAATTTACCTGGAGCGTGACCTCGTTGAGCTGATGGTTCACCATCTCCTGGTTTCTCTGCATAGCCTCGGTCAACTGGCCGCGGAGTGACTGCACTTCCTGCTGCATCAGGGACATGGCCGGGTCGACGGTCTTTCTCCGGGACATGAGCACGAGCCAGATTAGTGCCAAAAGAACGACGGTGAGCAATATGAGAATGGCTGTTTGCATATGAGTTCGGAGTGTTGAGTTGGAGTTCGGAGTTGGGAGTGGGAAGTTTGGAGCGTGGAGGACTTGGTTTTATCGCTCCGAACTATGAACTCCGAACTCCTGACTGTTTCACGGTATTGCCAGCATCCTGTCCAGCGCGCGCTTCGCCCGTACGCGGATGTCCTCGGGGACTTTAATGATGTACTGCATCTTCTCCATTGCGATCAACACGCTCTCGAGCCTGGTCCGCTTCATGTTGGGGCAGACCATCTCGTTCGAAACGAGATAGAATTTCTTGCCGGGGCTTTCTTTCCTGAGCCGGTGGAGCAGTCCTTCTTCCGTGCCGATGATGAATTCCTGGTGGTTCGATTCCCTGCAAAAGCGGAGCATTCCCGACGTACTCGTGATCCGGTCCGCCATGTCCTGTATCTCGGGCGGGCATTCGGGATGGACGACCAGGGCCGCATCGGGATGGGCAGCCCGCGCCTTGTTGACGTCCTCAATATCGAGATGCCCTTGATGCACATTGCAGAAACCGTCCCACGAGATGATATTTTTCTTCGTCCGCTTGGCGGCATAGGCCGAGAGGTTCCGGTCCGGGATGCAGATGACGGTATCTTCCTTCAACGATTCAACGACTTTCACGACATTCGATGAAGTGCAGCATATATCGCTCTCTGCCTTGACCGCGGCCGAGGTGTTCACATACGCGACAACGGGCACGCCCGGATATTTATTCTTCATGTCCAGGAGCGTGAACTCATCGGCGAACTCGAAGGCGATCCCGAGCTTTTCCGTGTAGAAGTCCCGGCGCGTCTTGCGGGGTCCCGTGACCGTTACCATGTCCGCCATGGGGCAGCCCGCGCCGATCTCGGGCAGGAGCACGGTCTTGTCCGGAGAGAGGATCGAGGCGCTTTCGGCCATGAAGTGCACACCGCAGAACACGATAACATCGCACTCCGTTTTTGCCGCAGTACGCGAAAGTTCGAGCGAGTCCCCGGTGAGGTCGGCAATGTCCTGCACTTCGGGACGCTGGTAATTGTGCGCGAGGATGATCGCGTTCAGGTCTTTTTTGAGCTTAAAGATCTTGCGGCGAAGGGCCTCGAAGTCGGTCTTTATCGTTGTCATAGGTATGATGATAATACCGATAATCCGAGTGAGTTGTCAAATGGAAAGTGCTTTGGATTGCGGATATTAAGTTGAATGTTATTAAAGTATTGAGGAGTAGCTCTCCGGCTCGACCGCTATTTTTTGTTTATCGCACACGTCTTTGGGATTTTTTATTGCGAAGGCGAACGTTTTGGGGTATTCTACTCCCCATGCTTGACCAGAAAAATTTCAGATCCGGATTCATCTCCATTATCGGCAGGCCGAACGTGGGCAAATCCACGCTCCTGAACTCCCTCCTCGGGGAGAAGATCGCGATCATCTCGAACAAACCCCAGACCACCCGGAACCGCATTCTCGGCATCGTGAGCCAGCCCGGTGCGCAGCTGGTATTCATGGACACACCGGGCATCCACAAACCCATGCACCGGATGAACGAGATCATGGTGAAGACCGCGCTCCAGACCTATAACGAGGTGGACGTGATCCTCATGCTCGTCGAGGCCACGGAACAGCCTGGGGGAGGAGACAAGTTCATCATCGAGACCCTGTCTCAGGTCAAGACGCCGGTCTTTCTTCTCATCAACAAGGTGGACCTTATTCAAAAAGAGGCGCTTCTTCCGCTCATGCAGGAGTACAGCAAACTCTACACGTTTGCCGAGATCATCCCCGTGTCCGCGCTTAAGAACGACCTCGGCGGACTTGTCGAGACGGTCCTGAAGCGTTTGCCCGAGGGACCAAAATACTTTCCCGACGACCAGCTTACGGACCAGCCGGAGCGATTCATTGTGTCCGAGCTCGTCCGGGAAAAGATTTTCGAGCTCACCAAAGAGGAGATCCCCTATTCCACGGCGGTGGTCATCGAGGAAATGAAGGAAGACACGGACATCACGCGCATACATGCGGTCATCTATGTGGAACGCGACTCGCAGAAGGGCATCCTGATCGGCAAGGGCGGGGGCATGCTGAAGCAGATCGGCACGCTCGCCCGCCTCGATGCGGAGAAGCTGCTTGGAACGAAGATCTTTCTGAAGCTCTTCGTGAAGGTAAAGAGAGGCTGGCGAGAGGACGAGGCCATGCTTAAGAATTTCGGGATACTGGGGGAAGGATAATGCATGAACTGATCATATGGCTGGTGAACACCATTGGGGCGCTCGGCTATCCAGGCATCTTTCTTCTGATGGCCATGGAGAGCTCGGTCATCCCGGTGCCGAGCGAGTTGATCATGCCTCCGGCAGGTTACCTGGCGCAGCAGGGACAAATGAACATGGCG
>JBARBN010000109.1:0-57481 GCA_049793155.1 Nitrospirota bacterium | reverse complement strand
CGCTTGATCGCTCGGCCGGTGTTGTCCGGACCGAGGGAAAAGAGAAACGTGGCCTTGATGCCGAACACCTCGAAGAGGTCCAGCAGATTAGGAACGCCTATGCGCGTGCCGCGGTCGGTGTCCACGTCGATCTTGATTGATAAGATTGTGTCGTTCATCTGATAAAGGAAATCGCAGAGATGGCCACCCTCCCTTCATCCCTCCCATCAAGGGAGGGACTACACCCTCGCCCCTTGCGGGAGAGAGGGCAGGGGTGAGGGGGAACTATTCGCTCAGCTCGCTCGACGGCCTGCCGAGGTGATAGTCCAGGGTCTTCCGGAGCGCCGTCTTCAGGTCCGTGGTCGGTTTCCAGCCGAGGTATTTCTCCGCGTTCTTAACGGATGGCACCCGGGTCTGGATGTCCTGGTAGCCTTCGCCGTAATAGTCAGAGGACTTGACCGTGACGAGCTTGACGTTCTCGGCGAGCTTCGCGTATTTCGGATAGGTCTTGATGAGCTCGATCAGCGTTTGGGCAAGTTCCCTGACGGACACATCGTTCCCGGGATTGCCGATATTGAAGATGCGGCTGTCGGCGGCATTATCCTTGTTCTCGATGATCCGGATCAGCGCATCGATGCCGTCATCGATATAGGTGAAGCTCCGGCGCTGGGCTCCTCCGTCTACGAGAAGGATGTCCCGGCCGCGAAGGATGTTGCCGATGAACTGGGTAAGTACGCGCGAGCTGCCTTCCTTGGGCTCCAGAATGTTATCGAGCCTGGGACCTACCCAGTTAAAGGGCCTGAAGAGAGTATACTTCAGCCCGTTTTTCATGCCATACGCGTGGATGACCCTGTCCAGGAGCTGCTTGGAACAGGAGTATATCCAGCGCTGCTTGTTAATGGGGCCGAGAACGAGATTTGATGTCTCCTCGTCAAATGCCGGGTCCGCGCACATGCCGTATACTTCCGACGTGGAGGGGAACAGGACTCGCTTTTTATACCGGACACACTTGCGCACGATATCGAGGTTCGCTTCGAAATCCAGCTCGAATACCCTGAGGGGATCGATGACGTACGTTGCCGGAGTGGCGATCGCGACCAAAGGAAGGACAACGTCGCATTTTTTAACGTGATATTCGATCCATTCCTTGTTGATCGTAATATCGCCTTCGACGAAATGAAACCGATCATGTCCCAGGCACTGGTCGATCTTGTCGGCGCCCATGTCCATGCCGTAAACTTCCCAGTCCCTGTTCTTCAGGATATATTCTGTCAGGCTGCTGCCGATAAATCCATTTACACCGAGGATCAAAATTTTGAGACTCATGATCTGCTCCGTTCTTTTCTGTCATCCCCGGATGATTCCATCGGGGATCCCGTCGCCTTCACGATGAGAACATGTGAAATCTGGATTCCCGCGATCGCGGGAATGACGGTCAGTATGATGTAAAGAAGATTAATTGATGCTGCCCAATATTTGGCCCACGTTCAATTCGCCCTCTGTTTCATCCTCCCACTCATGGTTCACGACCTCAAGGATCCCGTTTCCCGTGGCCACCTTGAGCGGGTCCACTGACAGCACCTGTCCCGGTGTTTCGCCTGAACCGGGGAGGGGAGTTGCCCACCAGATGAACAGCTTTTTCCCATTGACCGTGGTGAAAGCCCCGGGATAGGGGTTGGTCACTGCGCGAATGAGATTATAGATCGACTCGGCGCCCTGTGTCCAGTCGATACGGCCGTCCTCAGGCTTGCGGCCGCCGAAGTAGGCGGCCTGCGACTCATCCTGGCTGCGCCGCGGGGCTGTCCCCGTTGTCAGCGCTTCGAGCTGACGTTCAAGCACTCGCCGCGCTGCCGCGACACATTTGGCGAACACCTCTTGTACCGTGTCATCATGGCCGATGGGAACCGCCTCCTGGTCCACGATGTCCCCCGCATCGGCGCGCTTGACCATGTGATGAAGCGTCACACCGGTGGATCGTTCTCCCTGTATGATGGCCCAGTTGATCGGCGCGCGGCCGCGGTACTTCGGCAGAAGTGAACCGTGCATGTTGAATGCGCCGAGTCGCGGGACATTCAGTATCTCCTCAGGTATCATATGCCGATAGTAGAAGGAGAAGATGAGGTCCGGAGACCATGAACGTATCCGCTCGATCCAGTCGGGCGAGTTCACCGAATCGGGCCTGTGCACGGGGATATCGTACTTCGTTGCCAGGCTGGCCACGGACCTGAACCAGATCTCTTCCTCCGGATCGTCCCGGTGGGTGATGACGGCGAGAATGTACTCGTCGTTCTGGATCAGGGCATCCAGACATTCATAGCCGACGTCATTGTAAGCGAAAACGAGGATAGCGGGTTTATTCATTGAGTTTTTCATAGACTTCGCGGATCACGAACCGTGGTCTGCGCCTCACTTCCTTATAGATTCGGCCGATGTATTCGCCGATGATACCAAGTCCCATAATGCCGATGCCCACGAGGAAATAGAGGATCGCGAAGAGGGTGAACACCCCCTCGGCCTCGGGGCCGATGATAATGCGCCGGATAAAGAGAAAGATCACGAACAGAAGACTGAAGGCCGAGACGGCAATGCCGAAGACCGTGAACACCTGGAGGGGCACAACCGAAAAGCCGGTCATGAGATCGAAGTTCAGACGCACCAGGTCATAGAGACGATACTTTGATTCTCCCGCCGTGCGGGCCGCGTGCTCGACCTCCACTTCGGTGGGGCTGGCCGCAAAGCTGTAAGCGAGGGCGGGGATGAAGGTCGAGGTCTCGCCGCTCGCAACGATGTTCTCGATGATGTTCCTTCGGTAGGCGCGCAGCATGCACCCCTGGTCGCGCATGCGGATGTTCGTTATCTTTGCGCGGATCCCGTTGATCATCTTTGAGGCATACTTCCTGAAAAAGGAGTCCTTGCGGTCCCTTCGGTAGCCGCCTACCGCGTCGTGTCCCGCCTCGATCGCCGCAAGAAGCTTGGGGATCTCTTCGGGCGGGTTCTGGAGGTCCGCATCCAGGGTAACGACCACATCGCCGCGCACCCGCTCGAAGGCCGCCATGATGGCCATGTGCTGACCGAAATTGCCGTTGAAGTCGATGACGCGCACCTCTTTTGGACGGCGCTGATGGAATTCTTTGAGCATCGCGCCGGAGCGGTCACGGCTGCCGTCGTTCGTGAACACCACCTCGAAAGGTTTCCCGATCCTGTCCATCACCGACATAAGGCGCGAGAAGAGGGGTTCGAGATTCGCCTCCTCGTTATAAACCGGTATCACGATGCTGATGTAGGGTTTTGTCATCCTTCGTTTCTCCCAACAAAAAAAGCCGGAACCAAAAGGCGTCTCGCGCAAAGGCGCCAAGCCGCAAAGAAAGGCTAAATCTCGGGTTTAAGACAAATTATAAGTCTTTCTTTGCGCCTTTGCGGCTTGGCGCGAAAATTGTTCTCTTCCATTCTTTCTCTTGACCAAATCAACGAAACAGATCCCTCATCGCATCGATCACCCGGTCCTGGTCCGCGTCGGTCATGAGCGGGAAGAGCGGAAGGCTCACGATGCGGTCAGAAATTGTTTCGGCATTCGGAAAATCTCCGCGCTTGAACCCGAACTGATCTCGGTAGTAGGGATATAGATGCACGGCCTCGTAGTGCAGGCCGGTGCCGATATTGCGCTCCTTCATGCCCTGCATGAAGGCGTCGCGGTCCATCTTCGCCGCTTCGGGGTTGATGAGCGGCGCGTAGAGATGCCATGCATGCAGATGCTGATACGCCGGCGCACTGGTGAGCGTCCACTGCGGCCAGTCCGCGAGGACCTCATGATAGCGCATGGCGATCTCGGTGCGCCGCTTGATGAATCCGTCGAGCTGCTTCAATTGATGCAGACCGAGCGCGGCCTGAATATCCATCATGTTGTACTTGTATCCCGGCGTTACGATCTCGTAGTGCTGGCTGCCCTTTTTGCCGAAGCGGTTCCATGCCTCGCGGTCCATACCATGGAACCGAAGCAGCGCGACATCTGCGGCGAGTTTTCCGTCCCGCGTTGCAACGCACCCGCCTTCACCGGTGGTCATGTTCTTGTTCGGATGAAAGCTGAAGACCTGGACATCGCCGAAGCTGCCGATGCATTTGCCCTGATACTCGGTGCCGATCGCGTGCGCCGCGTCCTCGATCACCCGCAGGTTGTATTTTTTCGCGATGTCGTACAGCGGATCGAGATCAACGGAAAGCCCCGCGAAGTGCACGGGCATGATGGCGCGGGTGCGCTTCGTAACGGCCTTCTCGATCCTGGTTACATCAATGTTGTAGGTGCCGGGCTCGACGTCAACGAGCACGGGCCTGCCGCCGGCGAGCACGATGGTGTTCAAGGTGGCCGCAAAGGTCATGGGCGTGGTGATCACCTCGTCGCCGGGTTTCAGGTTAAGCGCGACCAGCACCAGGTGCAGGCCTGCCGTTGCCGAGGCGAGGGCAAGTACGCGGGGCGCGCCGAGGTACATTTTCAGATCCTCCTCGAACTGCTTGACCCGCGGGCCGGTGGTGATCCAACCCGACTTCAGACACGCCACAACTTCATCTATGGCCTCCTGGCTGATGGACGGCCGGGAGAAGGGGAGAAATTCATCGTTTGGATTATTCGACATAGTACTCCTTAATTTTTATAAAAGAACCTTCTTAGCCACGGATGAACACAGATAAACACGGATGAACCAGAAGATAGCATGACAATTACTTTAATTCAATCCGTGTGCATCCGTGTAATCCGTGGTAAAACGTAGTGGGTCTAACTTTTCGTCACAAAATAAACCCCCACGCAAATGATCAGTATCCCCGTGATGCGGGTCATCGAAAGATTTTCCTGGAAAAGATAATACCCCGCCACGGCGTTCACGATATATCCTACGGAGAGCAGGGGATAGGCGAAGCTCACTTCGACCCGCGACAGGACCAGGAGCCAGACCGCGACGCTGATGACATAGCAGAGCAGGCCCCCCAGAATGAAGACGTTTCCCGCCACCTGAATGGTGATGGGTACTATGTTGGCCCAGACGAACTCGAAGTGGCCGATCCTGCGCATCCCCTCTTTGAGGAACAACTGCGCGGCGGCGTTCAACAGCACGCCGAGCATGATCAGGGGAAAATAGCTCATGGCTTTACCTCTCTGTTGGACAACAGGATGGTCCTCTGGTTCCGGTCCACCGGGAACAACGGCAGATTCGGCTCCGATCGCTTCAGGGTTTCGTAGTTCTCGATCGGGGTCAGCATATACATTGTCGTCGGTCCCTGCCAGCGTTTCCAGAACGTAGCGCTGTCGATCATCCATGCTTTGGTATCCTCCACGCTGTTGCCGAAATTAAGCTCGCCTCCCCAGTCAACCACCGTGATTCGCCGCTCAAGATATACCGGGAGGTCCTGATAGTATTCCTGGTAGCTGGCCACTTCGTCGCCGGGTCTGAGGCGGGCCTTGAGCTCGATCGCAAGCTGTTTGACCGATTTGGTATCGACACGGGGTGCGGCTGCGTTCACCTGAGTGAGAAAGAGCGCCGAGGTCACGGCCACGGCGATAAAGGCCCGCCGGAGATTGCGGCTCCTCATCAGTCCCCACGCTGCGGCGCCGCCGATGGCCAGCGTGAAGGCGATGGTATACCGGTATATGCCGAGCGGCTGCGGCCCGGCGGATATCGGCCAGTAGTACGGCAGGACGAAGAAGGCCGCGGCAAGCAGCAGTGACGCAACCAGGAAGACAGAGTATCCTGCCCGGAGACCGGGGAAATCCCTGCTGTCCCAGGCCGCAGCAAGATAGCGGCCGATCAAAAGCGCCAGAGGCGGGAAAACCGGCAGGATATAAGGCGCCAGCTTCGAGCTTGATGCCGAGAAAAAGAGAAATACGAGCCCTGCCCAGAGCAGGAAAAAGAGGGCATCCCGGTGTTCATGGCGTTCCCGCCAGGTCGAAGGGACGCTGTGCTTGATCGCCTGCAGCAGAAATGCGCTCCAGGGAAACAACCCCAGCAGTACGATGGGGATGAAATACCAGAACGGCTTGTAACGGCCATGTACCCTGGTCAGGAAGCGCTGAAAATGCTCATGGATGAAATAGAATTGAAAAAACTCGGGGTTGGCCATATCCACCATGATATGCCATGGCGCGGCGATAAGGAGGAACAGGGCGAGGCCCGATGGAATATACAGCGTCTTGAGCATTCGCCATTCACCCAGAAGGAGGATCCAGGCGCCGATCACCATGGCCGGGATGAAAATGCCGATCAGGCCTTTGGTCAGGACCGCAAGCGCGGCGAAGGCGTAGAAACCCCACAAATAGAGCCGGCGCTTCAGCCCCGGGGCCTCGTGAGAGCCCACAAGAAAAGACAGGAGGGCCAGCGTGAGCAGAATGGAAACCGGCATATCGAGGATGATCGCCCGGCCCAGTCCGTAATACAGGAGACTCGTGGCAAGGACCGCCGCACTCAACAGGCCGGTCATGCGTCCGAAAAGGCGCGCGCCGGCAACAGCAAGGGCAAGACAACCGAAGAGCGCGAACAACGCGGGCCAGAGCCGGAGCGTAAATTCATTCAGCCCGAAGAGTTTGATCGAAAAGGCCTCGAGCCAATAGAATAAAACGGGTTTTTCAAAGTATTTAACGTAATTCAGACGGGGGGTAAGGTAGTTCCCCGACGCCACCATCTCCCGGGGGATCTCGACATACCTGCCTTCGTCCGGTACTGAAAGGGGACGGTTTTCGAGCATAAAAGTAAAAAGAATGCAGATCAGGACAGTCAGGATAATGAGGTCGCGCATCTCGAGGCGGCCTGTTTGTTTAGCGGCTGATGTCATGTACTCAGTTCTTTTCTCATGGAAATGGGCTTGAGCGTGTCCGGGGAAGAGCATTCCGGGTTCCCTGTTCCGGCACGAAATGCGGGATTTTCTGAAAGCTGATTCTACATCGTGCGGCGGGGTTTGTCAAACATTTTATCTTTTCACTCAAAGGGTTACGGGAACAAATCCGATTTTTCGACCTGGCTGGGAGCGTAGCAACATTGGGAGTCTCACAATAATCTTTACACCCCTAAATTGTCATCCCCGAACGCTTCTATCGGGGATATGCTTATCACACCGGATTCCCGATTGAGACCTCGGGAATGACCGTTGTTTATGTCGTTGTATATTGAAACTATTTTTATCTCAGCCCTCATGCTTCTTTTGCGTCTCACACGCCATATGACGGATGACCTGTCCCTTGACCATGTACACGACCATCTCGGCGATGTTGGTGGCATGGTCCCCGATGCGCTCCAGGTACTTGGTAACATAGGTCAGACGAACGGCGCGGGAAATGTTTTTCGGGTCCTTGAGCATGTACAGGAGCAGTTCGTTGAATATCTGCACGTTCAGATTATCCACGAAGTCGTCACCCTCGCATACTCGCATGGCGAGGCCTGCGTCCTGCTCCACAAACGCGTCGAGGCTGTCTTTGAGCATTTTCTGGGCCGCATCGGCCATGCGCGGGATATCGATAAAGGGTTTGAGCGGCGGTTCGTCGAGCAGTTCCACGGCGCGTTCACAGATGTCCACTGCTAGGTCGCCCATGCGTTCCAAGTCGGTGATGATCTTGATCGCCGTGGTCACGAGGCGCAGGTTGCTGCCGGTAGGCTGCCAAATGGCGAGGAAGCGGATGCACTCCTCCTCGATCTCTACGTCGAAGTTATTGGTGATGGCGTCTCCATCGATCACCTGGATCGCAAGGTCCCTGTCCCGCTCAACAAGGGCCTTCACGGATTTCCGTATTGCATCCTCGACGAACCCCCCCATTGCGAGTATCCGTTCCTTGATCTTTTCGAGTTCCTGATCTTTCTGGGTGGACATTTGTTTTCTCCTTATGGGTCAAATTTCAAATTATAAATAGCAAATCACAAATAAGCTCCAAATGCCAATGTTCAAAAACCAGTTCGGAACTTTGTATTTTGGTCATTGAGTATTATTTGGAATTTGGTGCTTGTTATTTGGTGCTTGCCTTATCATTATCCGAACCTTCCCGTAATGTAATCGTCGGTCTGTTTCTTGTCGGGATTCGTGAATATTTTCTCCGTGGCGCCGAATTCAATGAGTTCCCCCAGATAGAGGAACCCTGTCATGTCCGAAACGCGGGCCGCCTGCTGCATATTGTGGGTCACAATGATAATGGTAATGTTCTTCTTCAGTATTGCAACAAGCTCCTCGATCTTTGCCGTCGAGATGGGGTCCAGGGCAGAGGTCGGCTCATCGAAGAGGAGAACCTCCGGTTCCACGGCAAGAGCTCGCGCTATCACGAGCCGTTGCTGTTGCCCGCCCGAGAGATCGTACGCGCTGGAGTTCAACTTGTCCCGTACCTCTTCCCACAGCGCGGCATGCCGCAAGGCCCGTTCGATCCGTTCGACAAGCTCGTTTTTCTTTTTGATGCCCTTGAGCCGGAGGCCGTAGGCGATGTTCTCTGCAATGGTCATGGGGAAGGGCGTGGGTTTCTGGAACACCATGCCGATCCGGCTTCTGAGATTGATCAGGTCGATGTCATCGCCGAGAATATTTTTCCCCTGGAAGGTTATCTCACCTTCATACCGGTGCTTCGGGTAGAGGTCGTGCATACGGTTGAAGCACCGGAGGAGCGTTGTTTTTCCGCATCCCGACGGGCCGATCAGGGCGGTCACCCGGTTCTTCTGAATTGGCAATGATATCCCGTTCAGGGCATGCACGACCCCGTTGTAATAAAAATTCAGGTCCTTGACCTCGATCTCGATAGCTACCGTCAACGTTTATACCTCCATCGGATGATTAATCTGCCGGTGATCGTGAGGGCAAGAATAAACAAGGTGATCATTAATGCCGCGCCCCATGCCTGGGAATGCCAGCTTTTATAAGGCCCCATGGCATACTGGAATATCGTCACCGTCAGCGACGCCATGGGGCCGTTCATGTTCGTTGAATGGAAGTTATTGTTAAAAGAGGTGAACAGCAGGGGGGCTGTTTCTCCTGCGATGCGGGCGATCGACAGAAGGACCCCGGTGAAAATGCCCGTCGCAGCAGCGCGATAGACGACCTGGATGATCACCTTGTAATAGGGGGCCCCGAGGGCGAAGGCTGCTTCACGGATGGTCCAGGGGACAAGAGACAACATGTCCTCGGTCGTACGGAGAACCACGGGGATCATAATGATCGAAAGCGCGAATGCGCCGGCCCATCCGCTGAAGTGATGGAGCGGCCGGACAAGGATCGCATACACAAAGGCGCCGACGACGATGGAGGGAACACTCACCATGATGTCAGAAAGAATGCTGATGATCCGCGCGATCTTTTTACCCCGCGCGTACTCGGCAAGGAAGGTTCCTCCAAGGACCCCGATTGGCACACCGATCAGGACCGAGAACGCCGTGATCATCAATTGTCCGACAAAGGCATTCCTGAGCCCGCCCCCCTCGACGCCCGCGGGAGCGGGATCATTGAAGAAAAGGCCGGGCGTAAGGGCGCCGATGCCGTGGGTAAGGACATCGGTTAAAATGTAGACGAGCCAGAAAAGGCCGATGGCGGCCGCGAGTCCGCTCAGCGTCAGGGCGATTATTCCTTCTATTTTACGTTTTTGTTCTGTGGTCATAGTAATGATCATAAATCTAAATCTGCCACGGAGACACTGAGACACGAGAAGAGACATGACAAATGTCAAGGCGCAAAGATCAAATCAACGAGTAAGCTCCTGGTACTCAGACATGAGTATGTGTCGATAGGACGTGATTCTTGATTTTGGGTTTTCTCCGTGCCTCCGTGCCTCTGTGGCAAAGTTATGATTCTCACCGCGAATACTTCCTCTCCGCCTTCAGCAGGAAAAACTTCGCGATCGCAAGGATGATGAAGCTCATCACGAACAATACGAGCGCGAGGTAGTAGAGCGACGAGAGATAGAGGTCGCTGTCGGCTTCCGTGAATTCATTTGCGAGGCTCACCGTGATGGTCGATGCGGCGTCGAAGAGGGATGAGGCGATCTTGTGATTATTCCCGAGGACAAAGGCAACGGCCATGGTTTCGCCCAAAGCCCGTCCGAGGGACAGGGCCACCCCTCCGAATACGCCGAGCTTGGAGTAGGGGAGGACGACGTTCTTCACGACCTCCCATTTCGTCGCGCCGATGGCATACGCGGATTCCTTGACCACCGGAGGGGTCAGGTTGAATGAATCGCGCGAGATGCTGGCTGTGAAGGGAATGATCATGATAGCCAGGATAACGCTCGCTGTCAGGAGATCGATCCCCATGGGTGTGCCTTTAAACAGCAGGCCGACAAGGGGCAGTTGGCCTATCGTACCCTGGAGTGCCGGTTCGACGTATCTCGACATGATGGGCGCGAGGGTAAATAAGCCCCACATGCCGTAGATGATGCTCGGGATCGCGGCCAGAAGTTCGATAGCGACGCCAATAGGGCCTTTGAGAAAATTCGGCGCGATCTCGGTCACGAAAACGGCAATGCCGATGGCTGTGGGGATGGCGAAGAGGAGCGCGAGGGCGGTCGTGACGAAAGTTCCGTAAATGGTGGTCGCTGCTCCGAAGAGCCCTTTTACCGGGTTCCACGCGGTCGACGTCAGGAATTCGATCACCCCGAACTTCCCGATCGCAAGCGAAGACTCCTTGACGAGGACGACCAGAATTCCAATGATGAAAATGATGACGGTCATGGACGCAACAGCGGTGAGGGATGAAAAAAACAGATCGAAAACATTTTTCCTGGGGGAAATGGCCAAGGAACGGACCTTTCTTTTATGCACCGCGTCATTCCCGATTGCCTTCATCAGGAACCCAGCGCTTTTTTAACGTGAGTGAAGAACCAGAGTCTCCGATCGTCCGATTGAGTAAATCCGGGGTGACGAAAAAGAGACGTTTACCTGTTCTCGCTTGATCCTGTTCCGCATATCACTCCCGCGGAATTTAACACATGCGTCACGTTTGTAAGGCCGATTAATAACAGACGTCGCTTTCATAATATTACGCTACATAATAGCCGATGCCACGTCGGGTCCTGATACAGGAAGGCTTTGCAGGGTCATCTTCGATTTGTGTTCTCAATCTGCTGATATGGACGTCAACAGTCCTGGGTTCGACGAAAGTCTCTTCCTTCCAGACGGCTTCAAGAAGCTGTTCGCGGCTGAATACACGGCCGCGCCGCTGGGCAAGATAGAGCAGCAGCTTGAATTCGGTCGCGCTCAGGCTGAGCGCATGCCCACGTTTCATAACCGTAAAGGTTTCCGTGTTGATAGCAATTTCTCCGAGATGGATCGTTTTGTCCGTCGTCCGTTCTCCGGATCTTCGCAAGACCGCCTTGACGCGCGCGATCAATTCTTTGGGACTGAAGGGTTTGGTGATATAGTCATCGGCTCCGCTCTCGAGACCATGAACTTTATCGGATACCTCACCCTTGGCCGTCAGCATGACAACGGGAATATTCTCCGTTTTTGGGTTGTTCTTGAGAATCCTGCAAAGCTCGATCCCATGGATCCCCGGAAGCATGAGATCAAGCACGATAAGGTCGAAATGCTTCCCTTGGATCATCTGGAGCGCTTCTTCGCCGTCCCCAGCGGAAGACACGGTAAACCCTTCCTTCTTGAGGTTGTAGGAAGCGAGTTCCACCAGATCGGGTTCGTCGTCAACTATCAGGATTTTTTTTGTGATCATTTTCTATTTATGTATTGATCGAAGGGATCGATGATCGTAAAACGATTGATGACAGTAGACAGCATTATTACCCATTTTGTTCGTTTTGTCAAAACTGTTTTTTCTGCCGGGAAACCTCTTGTGATCATGCACAAAAGAGATATAATCAAAGTATAAGGAGGTGTGCTATGACTTTCACCGTGGTGTTTAACAGTGCCCTGTTTTTCATGCTCCTCTTTGCCCCAATGGTACGGGCCGAAGACAGGATGGTGATCGCGGACTTTTCTTTCGCTGTCGGTGCACCGGGCGTCCCCGCGGGTTGGGAGCTCAAGGAAAAATCCGGCAAGGCGGACTTCGCCGTGGTCAAGGACGGGACTATCGCCGCGGGCAGGTTCCGGAGCGTCGACTCGTCGTTCTCGCTCCAGAAAGAGGTGAAGGTGGACCTTAAACAATTTCCCTGGTTGACATGGAAATGGAAGGTGACCAAACTACCCGTGGGCGGCGACTTCAGAAAGTCGAAGACGGATGACCAGGCGGCCCAGCTCTTTGTAGCATTCTCCAAGACCAAGGCGATCGTGTACATCTGGGACACCACAGCGCCTGCGGGGCTCATGCAGGACACGTCTCCGGTACCTTTTATGACGGTCAAGGTCGTGGTGCTGCGTTCGGGCCCGGCTGAACTGGGGAAATGGATCACTGAAGCAAGGAACATTTATGAAGATTACAAGAAGATGTATGGCTCCGAGCCTCCGGCAGTGAGCGGGATCAGGCTCCAGTCAAATTCACAACATACCGGGACCTCGGGCGAGTGCTATTTTGCGGATGTGATGTTCAAGAGACAGTAGGGGTGAGTGTAGATAAAAATCAGCGAGAGGGGACACCTATGAACGCAGTTATTCAAGCAATCAAAAAAAGACGCTCTGTCAGGGCCTATGACGCGAAGGCCATCCCCAGGGACGCGTTGAATACGATACTGGAGGCGGGAAACGAGGCGCCGTCTGCCATGAACAGCCAGCCCTGGAGGTTCGTCGTTGTGGAAGACAAGGCTGCGAAAAAGAAGCTCCTTGGCGCGGCGTTGCCGCAGGCAAAAAAGATGACCAATCTGGTGAAGGATGTGGACCCGGAACGGTATGAGGCGATCAAAAAACGATATGCCGAGCTGCCTGACCCTGTTTATTACTCCGCTCCGACGATCGTTTTCGTCATCGGCAACGGGCGCTATGCCGCTCATTCTTGTCCGCTGGCCTGCGAGAATATGATGCTCGCCGCACAATCGCTGGGACTGGGAAGCTGCTGGGTCGGCTTCGGCGCGATGGTGACCGAAGACCCCGAAGTGAGAAGGCTCCTTGAATTAAAAGAGGACGAGGCGATCTTCGGCCCCATCCTCCTCGGTTATCCAAAGGCGGAGTCCGCCCGGCCGCCGAAGAAAGAACCGAGGGTGAAGTGGATCTGATATAAATTCAATATTGATACAATCGAAAAAGAAATTATCTACCGCCGAGACGCGGAGAATAAAACCTTAATAATTAGTTGGTTTCCTCTGCGCCCTCCGCGGCTCTGCGGTTAAACCAGACTTTTTACGGAACCATCATATTTACACCACAAAAATGCTCACCTTCGTCCCTTTTCCAAGCGCACTGTCTATCCGCATGTCCCATCCATGCGCCTTCACCAGATGCTTCACGATGGCGAGGCCGAGTCCGGTTCCGCCCATTTGCCTTGAACGACTGGGATCCACCCGGTAGAACCGTTCCCCGATCCGTGAGAGGTGCTGCCTGGGAATCCCGATGCCCGTATCTTCAACAAAGATGACGGCTTTGCCATTGTCCTTAGCCATGCCGAACGTTACGCCGCCCTGATCGGTAAACTTTATGCCGTTCTCGACAAGGTTCGTCAGGATCTGCGTAAGGCGGTCGCGGTCGGCGACGATCTCATTCATATCCGGACCGATGGACATCGCCAGGGAAAGGTTCTTTGCCTGCGCTTTTTCCCCGAGGATCGCCTTCACCGCTTCCGCTACCTCGACGAACACAATAGACGTCTTCTCGATCTTGACGACACCCATCTCGATTTTAGAAATGGTCATGAGGTCATCGACGAGGCTGTTGATCCGTTCACTGTTGGACTGAATGGAGCGGAGGAATTTGACGGCATGTTCCTTGTCGTCCAAAGCGCCCTCCAGGAGGGTGTCCGCAAAACCTTTTATCGCGGTGATCGGCGTTTTGATCTCGTGGGAGGCGTTGGCGACAAAGTCCTTTCTGACCTGTTCCCCCTTTTTGATCTCGGTGATGTCATGGAAAATGGCGACAAAGCCCGTCAGCGCATCTCTGCCGTGAAAGAGCGGAGATATCCGGACGATGCAATATCGTTCAACGGGGTATTCTATCTTGAAGTCGGAGACGCCCGTCTTTCTGCCGGTCCGGACCTCATCCAGGAGCGAAAAGAATTCGGTGTTCCGGACGACCTGGATGAACGGTCTGCCCAGGAGCGGAGTATCTCCGAAGAAAGTCCGCGTTGCGGCGCTTGAGAGAAGGACGACCCCGCTGCTGTCCATGATGATCAATGCATCGGGGATGCTCCTCAGAATTTCGTTGAGCCTTTTCCGCTCTTCCTCATGCTCCTCAATGACCGTCTTCAATTCCATCGACAGGGTATTCAGGCTGTCGGCAATATCACTGAACTCTCCGGCATCCTTTAAAAAAAGTTTATTTCCAATGCCGCGGGGAACGAGCGATCTGGCGAAGTTATTGATCTCGCGGGTCAGCCTCCGGAGATATTCAAATTGCCAGAGTGAGAACAGTCCGGTACCCGCGAGGACGAAACCGACGATGAAGAGGATGTTCAGCCGGGCCGCATTCACTGCTTGATCGATATCCTGAAGCGGGACGCTCAGCCGGATAAAACCAAGCGGCGTGTTCCCGGAAGTCACCCGGCTGGCAACATACAGGAAATCATGTTTCAAGGTGTCGCTGGTGCGAATGAACGTACCGGAGCCATTCAACGCCGCCTGCTGGATTTCCGGACGGTGGGCGTGGTTCTCCATGTTCGCTGAACTGCTGTCGGAATCGCCGATGACCCGGCCATCGAGCGCGATGACCGTAACGCGCGCGCCAGTCTTATCTTTCATCTTTTTGCACAGGTCATCGATGCTGCGCTTGCTGTCGAATGAGATAGTGTCAGCAAGCAGGGACGCCTGAACAGAAAGATTCTGCCTCAGGCCGGCAAGGTAATGTTCGCGAATAGCGCTGGCGATGGAGAGCTCAATGAAGAGGAACGCCAGAAGAATCAGGACGGCATAGAGGATGAATATCCGTTTAAAGACCCCACGGTTCATGCGGTCTCCACGTAATAGACGACATTGTCAGGCTCGTCATCGACAATCTGTATCTTATTTGTGTTCATGGTGATAGAACTCGCCAGCCAAATATGGATGATCCGGTAATTCTCGTCATTCGTAATGCATTATTACCCATTTAACGTATTTTGTCAAAAAAGATATTCTTGTCGTGGACGGAATCGCGGACAGGGTTATGCTAAACTGTATACCATGATTCTTATCGAGCCCTATCAGGGGATATCGGTTGCAGAGCACCGGGTGGAGATCGTTGAGCGAAAAGGTACAGGCCATCCGGATTACCTGTGTGATTCCATAATGGAGGCGATTTCCATTGCGCTCTCGAAGGAATATGTGCGCGAGTTCGGGACCATTCTGCACCACAATATCGACAAGGGGCTGCTTGCCGCGGGCCGGGTCGAAAAAAGATTCGGAGGGGGGAGGGTCCTGAAGCCCATGGAACTTACCATCGGCGACCGGGCCACCTTATTTGTCGGCAGGAAGAAAATTCCCGTCGCCGACATTGCCATAGACGCGGCGCAGGCATGGCTGAAGCAAAATATGCGCTTTGTCGATCCGAAGAAGCATGTGAAGTACCGCGTAGTTCTCGCTCCCGGCTCGGAAGAACTGACGGACATCTTTTCCCGCTTGGGACGGATACGAGGTGCAAATGATACGTCCGCTGCTGTTGGTTATTATCCGCTCAGTCCCTGCGAACAGGTTGTGCTCGGATTAGAGAGATATCTCAACTCAAAACCTTTTAAACGAATGCACCCCGAGACCGGCGAGGATATCAAAGTTATGGGGCTGAGGACAGAGAAGGTGCTGGACCTCACGGTTGCCATGCCGCTGATCTGCAGGTATATCCGTTCCGAAAGTGATTATTTTGAGCGCAAAGAAATGCTTATGCACGAGCTGCGGAGATTTGTCATGCGGTTAGGAGGGTTCAGGGATATTCGGATCAGCTATAATACCCTGGACGAAAAGGGCCGGGGTCTCGGAGGGGTGTACGTGACCCTCCTCGGCACATCAGCCGAAGACGCTGACTCGGGTCAGGTGGGGCGCGGGAACCGGGTGAACGGGCTTATTTCCATGAACCGGCCCATGGGCACTGAAGCGGCGGCCGGCAAGAATCCGGTGAGCCATGTCGGTAAGATCTACAATGTGCTTGCGCACAAGATCGCGAAAAACCTTTATGAAAGGATCGAAGGGATCCGCGAGGTGTATGTCCTGCTTCTGAGCCGCATCGGTTCACCGATCAACAGACCGCAGGTGGCCGCCGCGCAGGTCCTTCTCGAGCGGGGGAAAAAGATGAGAGAGATCGTCGGTCCGGCCGAGCGTATCTTTGAGCTGGAGTTTGCGAACATCAACCGGTTCTGTACGGCACTAAGCAAAGGTAAATATCCCATATGTTGAAGGGAGCATACGATACAGCAGACAATTTTGGTGCTATACTAGAAATCAATGACAATTTCATAAACCAAGGAGGGACAGTATGAAGTACGCCAAGTATTTAGTTGTTGCACTGATACTATTGTTGCCATTTAGTTTTGCCGCATTCAGTGAGGAAGCCAAGCCTGAAATGAAGCAGGACGTGAAATCGACACCAGAGGTAGCGCAGCATGATCATGCGATGGGGAAGATAAACCGTGTGGTCGCGACAGTAGGAGCTGATGGAGTGCAGCGCGTAGAGGTCATCGGCGGGGACTACTATTTCGATCCAAACTACATTGTCGTGAAGGTGAATGTACCGGTCGAGCTGACGGTCAAGAAGGCATCGGGATATATCCCGCACGATATGATCGTAAAGGCGCCTGAAGCAGGCATCGATTTTAAAGCTGACCTCAACGACAAGAAGCCGGAGATAATTAAATTCACTCCGACAAAAGTCGGGAAGTACGATATGTTCTGCGACAAAAAGCTCCTGTGGTTCAAGAGCCATAAAGATCGCGGCATGGACGGTACGATCGAGGTGGTGGAGTAGGGAGGATGGATCCAGGGCGTTGGACGAGGGAAGATCCCCCGTCGTCTGACCCCTGATCTTCATCAGCTTCTTTATCTATGCAATATCCCCTGATCGACAGACAGCTGCTCGCGGATCTCCGGCCGGTGCACGGCGTCTATAACACGATCGTTATGCTGCTTTTCCTGTACCAGGGATGGCTTGGGCTCAGGATTCGGCGGGATCGAAGGGTGCGTGCGCCGTTGCCGGTTCCGGTTGTCAAACGTCACCGGAGGATGGGGCCTGTTCTGGTGATCCTGGGTGGGCTCGGGTTCCTGGAAGGGCTCACCCTTGTCCTTCTTGATACGGGCAGGGTTTTGGAATTTCCGCCCCATCTCTTCACCGGGCTCACCATCGTTGTTCTGCTGATCGCAACGTATAAAATATCAAGGGACATCAAAGGCCCCGACTCTCCGTATCGCACTCCTCATTTCATCCTCGGCGTTGCCATTCTCTGCCTTTATCTCGCGAATGTCGTAATAGGGCTCGGAGTCTATCTCTGAGACAGCGGTCTTTCACGACATCTTTCCTTCTTCATCCTCGGATCCATTCGCAGCACCGGGCGTGGACTCCAGCTTCAGACTTTCCCTGTACACTTCCTTCTTCGGTATGCCAAGTTCCTCTGCGGCAACCGAAATAGCTTCTTTTCTGCTCAGTCCGCGATGGAGGATAAGATTTTTGAGATATCCGGCAGTATCGAGGTTCTGCGTCTTCGGGTCCTTCGTTGCGCCGTGAACAATGACGGTGAATTCGCCTTTGATGGTGCCTTCCTGAAGGCGTTTGAGGCATTTCGAAAGCGTGCCACGGATCGCTTCTTCATGGATCTTGGTCAGCTCACGGGTAATGACCGCACGACGATCGCCAAGGACCTCGAACATGTCCTCGATCGCCCTGATTATCTTGTGCGGGGCTTCGTAAAAGACGAGGGTGCGTTCTTCCGCGGCAAGTTCCTTCAAACGCTTGAGACGGGCCAGATGCTTCGCGGGCAGAAAACCTTCGAATATAAACCGGTCGGTCGGCATGCCCGAGACCGAGAGCGCGGCGATGGCGGCGGTTGCCCCGGGGATGGGAACGACGGGGATCTCCTGGTCTATGGCAAGATTGATGAGGAAATAGCCGGGGTCCGAGATGCCGGGGGTACCTGCGTCGGAAACGAGGGCCACGCTCTTTCCTTCGAGCATTCGCGCGACCAGGACCGGGGCTTTTTCTTCCTTGTTGTGGTCGTGGTAGCTGGTGAGCTGCGTCTCTATTTGATACCGGTCGAGCAGATGTCTGGTATGCCTGGTGTCTTCCGCGGCAACGAGATCGGCTTCCTTCAGCGTGCGTATAGCCCTGAGGGTCATGTCCTCGAGGTTCCCGATGGGGGTGGCGACTATGTATAAGGTGCCGGTTTTCATAATCACTAAATCATCACCACGGATGGACACAGATGAACACGGATGACGGCTATCAGCAAAAGAAGTTATTGTTTGATCCGTGGAAATCCGTGTTAATCAGTGGTAAAAAAGTCAGGAGCTCTTGTACTTGTTCGTTATCGGGAACCTTCGGTCCTTGCCCAGTCCCCGCTGGGTGATCTTGACCCCGGGAGGGGCCTGGCGGCGTTTGTACTCGCTTGAGTCCACGAGACGGATCACACGTTCCACGGTCTTTCTGTCAAATCCCATCTTGATTATCTCGGTGCGCTCCCTGTCCTGCTCAACATAGGCCTTCAGGATCGGGTCGAGTTCCGAATACAGGGGGAGGGAATCGCTGTCCTTCTGGTTCGGCCTGAGCTCCGCGGTCGGCGCCTTGGTCATAACGCGCCTCGGGATCACGGTCTTTCCCGCAAGTTTGTTCACGCATCGCGATACTTCATAGACCAGGGTCTTGGGCACGTCCTTGATCACGGCGAAGCCCCCGGCCATGTCACCGTACAATGTGGCATATCCAACGGACATCTCGCTCTTGTTGCCCGTGGTGAGCACGAGCCAGCCGAACTTGTTCGAGAGGGCCATAAGGATATTGCCCCGGATCCTGGCCTGGAGGTTCTCTTCGGTCACGTCGGTCCTTGTTTTTGCGAACACCCGGCGAAGCGTCGTGAGATACGATTCAAAGGTCTGCTTGATGGGGATCTCCAGGATCCTGATGCCGAGGTTGCGGGCAAGATCGCCGGCGTCTTCGCGGCTCTCGTCCGAGCTGTACTGCGACGGCATGAATACGCCGACCACGTTCTCTTTTCCTATGGCCTCCACGGCGATCGCGGCCACGAGTGACGAATCAATGCCGCCTGAGAGGCCGATGACCGCGGATTTGAAACCGTTCTTGCGCATATAATCCCCCGTGCCGAGCACGAGGGCGCTGTGCACCTCCTCGCACTCGGAGAGGGGTTTGGACGGGCGTACAACGGGGAGCTTTATCTTTGTTCCGATCGCCTGCTCGGAAAGCGAGACATAGTCCATGAAATCGTTGAATTGCTCCGGGTTATCGGGAAAGCGGACCATGTCCCCGGGAACGGGGATATCCACGGTCAGCAGTTCCTCTTCGAATTGCCTCCCGCGGGCGATAACTTTTCCGTTCCGATCGATGACCATGCTCTGTCCGTCAAAAACAAGCTCGTCTTGACCGCCGACGGTATTGGTATATGAGATGACGACGTTGTTCTCTTTTGCCCTCTCGGAAAGCATTTTCAAGCGCTCTTTGCCCTTGCCTTTATGATAGGGAGACGCGTTGATGTTCACGATAACCTCCGCGCCCGCCAACGC
This sequence comes from Nitrospirota bacterium, assembly GCA_049793155.1. Lineage (GTDB taxonomy): Bacteria > Nitrospirota > UBA9217 > UBA9217 > UBA9217 > JALNZF01. The sequence continues at coordinate 37,779 of JBARBN010000109.1, read as the reverse complement.
CTGGACGCGCGTAGGCCCTTCTTCATACCATATGTCCTCGCAGATATTCACGCCCACACCGACGCCCTTGACCGTGATGACGGGATAGCGTCCTCCCGGAGTGAAGTACCGATATTCGTCGAACACGCCGTAGTTCGGCAGGAAGACCTTGCGATAGGTGTAGATATGTTTCCCCTGGGTCAATATGGCGGCTGCATTGAAAAGGTTGTCGCGGCTTTTGTCAACGAACCCGACGATCGCGATGATGCCCCTGGTCGTGCGCTGGATCTCTTTGAGGGTCCTGATGCTGTCCTGCACGAACCGGGGCTTCAGCAGCAGGTCCTCCGGCGGATAACCGGTCACGGCAAGCTCCGGCAGCGCGACAATGTCGGCATTGAGCTTCTTCGCGTTATTGATCGCGTCGATGATCTTGTCCCGGTTGCCCGCGAGATCGCCGACGACGGGGTTTATCTGGGCCATGGAAATGCGGATCGTTCGCATAAGGCTCCTTGTAATTCTTACCACGGAGGCACGGAGACACTGAGGAAAAAGAAACAAAACGATGATTGAGAAAAAACTATCTAGAAACTTGCAAATCCTGATCGTTTTACAACTTAGATACGGCTTTTACTTTCTCTGTGCCTCCGTGTCTCCGTGGTTATAAGTGTTTTTTCGCTTCTTCCATCACCTGTTTTAAGGGAATCTGCCTTTCCTCCGCGATTCTTCTGCATTCCTCATACTCAGGTGTCACCGTGAGTATCTCATCGCCGTGCCTGCTGATCTTTATCCCGATTTTGCCATAAGGGGTTTCGACTTCCCGCATCTCGCGGGAGAGTTTCTTCCTCCCCACTTCCTTGATCCGGACACCGATGCTGGTCGTTTCCCGGAACAGGGTGTTGAGCAGGATATCAGTCTTCGACCGATCGGTCAATACCGACAACAGGATCGCGGGCCTGCCTTTTTTCATGATGATCGGAGTGAGATACACGTCCTGCGCGCCCTGTTGCATCAGCTTCTCGATGAGGTAATCATAGACCTGGGGGTTCATGTCGTCAATGTTCGTCTCGATGATGACGGACGTATCCTCGTCGTACCCGGCAGCCGGCTCCCCGATCATGAGCCGCAGGACGTTCGGCAGTCCCGGGAAATCTCTATCTCCCGCGCCGTAGGTGGTCCGCTCGACCTTCATCGGAGGCATGAGGCCGAAGGAGGACCCGAGCGTGCTGATGATCGCCGCACCCGTGGGCGTGGTGAGCTCAAATTGTGTTGCTGATTGATACAGGGGGATATTGGCAAGCAGCTCAGCCGTCGCCGGGGCGGGGATGGGAAGCATTCCGTGAGAAGTCTGGACCATGCCTGAGCCGGCATTGATCGGGGATGCAATGATCTTCGAGACGCCCAGAAGCTCAAGACCGATGACCGAACCGACGATATCCACAATGGAATCGACCGCGCCGACCTCATGGAAGTGGATCTTGTCGGGCGTTGTGCCATGCACTTTTGCTTCCGCGTCCGCCAGTCGTTTGAATATCCGCAGGCTGTTCTTTCTTACCGCGAAAGGCAGTGAAGAACCTTCTATGATCTTTTCTATTTCGGAGAGATGGCGCGGTCTCTGGTCTTTCTGATCAACGACGACATGGACCTTGGTGGCGGCAATTCCGGAACGTTTAACCTTTTCAGACGTGATCTCGTAGCCGGGAAGATCGAGTCTCGCCAGTTCCGCGCGCAAGGCGTCGATGGAGACGCCCGCGTCCACAAGCGCGCCGAGTGTCATATCGCCGGATATGCCGGAGAAGCAGTCGAAGTAAGCGATGGTCATGGCTTTATCTGGATAGCATCAAGAGTAGAAATAGTGTCCTGAAACATCATGTTGTCTCAAAAGCGTTAATAACTTTTATTGCCGTAGTATAATGAATTTCAAGATGATCTGCAATCTCTTTAAATGTACAGGCAGTGTCAAGGAGGTGATGTCTTACATCCAGTGGGAAAATACGTGTGCAAACCACTCCCGGATCCTTGGAAACAAAGGTCTTTTTTTCCACTCTTCCCATTGAATCTGGTCGGATTCCGCGAGGTCCCTGGCAAACATCTTCTCCATTTCAACGGCAAACTCGCGGCTCAGGATAACGGCATTCACCTCGTCATCGCTTAACAAGCTCCAATAGTCCATGTTGGTAGAGCCGACGGTCGACCAGATGCCGTCAATCACCGCAGTTTTCGCATGCAGCAATGCGTTGCGGCGTTCGAACAACTTCACCCCCGATTTCAAAAGCTCGGCATAATTATAACGTGCCGCATCTAAGGACAGCGAGGAATCGCTGGTTGAGGGCAGAATGATCTTTACGTCAACACCGCGCCTGGCGGCATCAGTGAAGGCATCAAGTATCTGGTCGTCGGGGATAAAATAGGAATTCGTCAGGTGAATCGAATGCTCTGCAAAAGTGATGGCGGACACATAGACGATAAAAGTGATCCTGTTGTTCTGCCCCGGCGTGCTGCCGACCACCCGCACCAGGGCATTGCCCGCTTCTTTCAGCTCAGGGAAATAGTTCCGCTCAGGGAGTTTCGGGCCCTTCTGCTTCTGCCAGGTGTCAAGAAAGAGCTTCTGGAATTCAGCCACCGCAGGGCCTTCAATTTGAACGTCGGTGTCACGCCAGGGCAGGGGTTCTCCTTCCACTACTCTCCTTCCGGAAAGACCGCTTGAATAAACCGAACTGATATTGATACCCCCTGCAATGGCGACGTTGCCGTCGATGATCAAAATCTTGCGGTGGTCCGGATGCGACAGGAGCCAGTGCCCGTGGGCCTTGAACGGATTTATCGGATTGAATTCGACCACCTGAATTCCCTCGTCCCGCAGGCGTTGAAAAAATGCAGTAGGGGTGCTGAAACTGCCGATGCTGTCATAGATGAGATTTACCGGGACACCTTCCGCCTGTTTTTGCAGCAACAGAGCGGCAAATTTTCGGCCCGCTTCATCATCTTCAATGATATAGCTTTCAAGGTTGATATGGTCTTTGGCAATCTGTATTGCCTTGAACATGGCGGCATAGGCAGCCTGACCATCTGCGAGCAGTGTGACTTTGTTCCCCTTCGTCAGCGGGCTTTCAGTGACCGATTCTACCACGGCTGTGTGGCGCTCCAGAATGTCGGTCGGATCGACCGATCGCTTCAGCCGTTCCATGATAGCTTCGCTTTTTTGGGGAGACAACAGCCCTTTGGACGAAACGATTTGACGGGGTTTCTGTGCAGCCGGCGTCTCATTGATCATTTCAGAAACGTTCGGCAAGGTCGCACATCCATTGCTGAGGCCCAGGAGGGATATGGTCAGGAAGAACAGAAAGAAAGGATTAAAGAAGGGATTGATTGTCACGATAGTCGATTTGTTGATCCCGCGCACCATGATGTGGTGCTGCGCGTGCGCCGGAAATGCCCGGCTTCGCTTGAGGTGGCATGGCGGGTTATAGTGTTCTCCCAACCGCCTGCTAAAAAAAGTTGATGGAAAAACTAGATTCTTGTTACAGGAGGTTTCACTGAAAAGCATTCCCCTCAATCCTCTTTTTCAGTTATTTGGTTTCACGCATCGCTGCCGTTGTTATAAAAACTGGCAGGACCATTGCTTTTACATCTGATGCTATTCGCATCATAATCATTTTTGAGTTGGCAACCTTTAAGCGAACCGTCGTCATAAAGTAAAACATTCGCACCAGGATGACAAATTGTCTGGTCAGCGGCATAGACCGAAAAACCGGCCAATACCGATGTTAATACTATGCTCAGGAAAAACAACGTTTTCAGTACATAGACCGCAGATCTCATGGTAAAACCTCCTTGGAAAGAATGTTCGACCTCATCAGCAGCCGGTCGTGTTATGGACCAAGTATATCATATGAATCCGGGACCGGGATAAAGCAGTTGGCGGCCTTAAGGTTTTCTGCGCTCTAGTTCCGCAATGCACTGGGCCCCCAGCAAGACGATAACAGCAATCGCCTCTAAACTGAGCAGGGCCACCACTGACGTGGCAAAAGAGCCGTAGATTACATTTACCGCGGAGAGGACCGAGTAATACCAGACCAATACACGGCGGGTGATCTCCCATAAAACCGTCGCTATCGTCCCTCCCATCAGAGCGTGCCGGAACGTGATATGCACCACGGGCATGACGAGATAGAAGGAGGTCAGCAGCAATATCTCGCCGAATATCCCGATCAAATACAGCGCAACGAAGGAAGTGCCCTGAAGACTGAGGCTCCATCCGAATAGGAGTAATTGCTTGCCGCTATGGGTCTCTATGGCGCCCGCAATAAACGATACCAGCAGGATACCCATGCCGATCAATAAGATATAAACGTATGGAATGACGACGGACAGAAGGAGGTGACGCTGTTTAGTCCTGAAACGATGAAAAAAGATCACTGACATGGCGCTTTCGAGCACGGTAAAGGCTATGGAACTGAAAAAAAGCATAACCAGAAATACAAAACTCCCGACCGTCTTGCCATGTTCAAGAAATACCTGCACTTGATTCGTCAAGGTAGCTGCATAGCCCGGTATCATCATTTCTATATAGGTCGACAAGGTGTAAAATAACTGGGCCTGTCCGATAAAATGTGACAGCACGATCAGGGCGAGGATCGACAGGGGCACAATTGACAGCAGAGTATAATAGGCGATGGCGCCCGCCAGCAAAAGACCCTGATTGCGTCTGAAATCACCCAGAACACTGGTCAGGAAGGCAATGAACCGGCTGAGAAGCATATATATGTTTTGTTGCTTCTTCATTACAGGAATAAAGGATCCATAGACAAATAGTAATATGCTGTCGGCTGATCACGGAGAAGGGACCGGCCTTTCTTCTCTCCCTGTTCTTCCTTCAAGTATAACAGGATATCCGCGAAGGTGTGTGTCAGTCCTCGTGCGCAGTCGTTCGATGGTTCCCGGCCCTGACATCATCACGGGCATACCCGGTCACTCCCATCATTAATCGCACCAGACCATAACTGAGCCAACTCATGAACCGGAAAAAAGCGGGCTGTTGTTTCCAGCTTTCCCTCAAGATCCGCCGACCGTCGGTCTCCATGGTCTGTTTCAGGCTTTGCGTCAGGGTCGCGCCAAATTCTTCGTCGTCGACGACAACATTCGCTTCGCGTGAAAGCAGCAGGCTGTACGGATCGATATTCGAAGACCCCACCGTCGCCCAATGCCCGTCGATCACCGCCACTTTGGCGTGCAGGAAGCTCTTGCGGTATTCGTAAATTTCAATTTCCGCATCGAGGAAATTACCGTAGAGCGCCCGCGAGGCATAATGCTGGAGAAAATATTCAACCCTGCCCTGCAGCAGCAAAACCACCCGTACGCCGCGCCGGGCCGCATTGATAAGCGCATGACGAAAATTAAGCCCCGGCAAAAAGTAGGCATGGGCAAGAATGATCTCGGATTTCGCCTGTTCGATCGCGCGCATATATGCCGCTTCAATGTCCCGGCGATGGTGAAAATTGTCCCGCACCAGGAATGCCGCGCTCATACGCCCCCCGGCGGAGGTTGAAGCAGGCAGGGCACCGCCCCGGACAGTGCCTTTGCGAAAATAACTCCACGACACCATTGACCACAGACGCTGGACGGGAAGGCGGATCACGTCCACCAGCGGCCCTTCCACGGCGACTGCGTAGTCGTAGCGAGGGGGCATGTCGCCCGTCGCTTCGCTGTCATTAATAATATTGATCCCCCCGACAAAGGCGATCTCCCGGTCCACGACCGCGATCTTCCGGTGCATCCGGCGCAGGCGCTTGCGACGAAACGTCCAGGGGGATATCTTGGGCCGATAGATGAGCGCATTCACACCGTCCGCCCGAAGGTTTTCCAGCATGTTCTGGGGCAGGTCCTTGGACCCGTAGCCGTCGATCAGCACACAGACCTGTACGCCGCGCAAGGCGGCCCGTTTCAGCGCGTCCGCGATCCGCTGTCCGGTGGCGTCATTTTCGTAAATATATGTTTCAAGATATATTTCATGACGTGCCCGGTCGAACGCCGCTTCGAGAGCGGGGAAATAGGCCTCTCCGTTTTGCAACAGGGTGACCTGATTGCCCGGGATAAAGCGGGACAAGCCCGCGGCTGAGACAGCGTGATGCGAACTTTTTCGGTGTCGTTTCCTGTGGGACATTGAACAATTACCTGTCGACCAGAAATGAAATCTACCGTAAAGCACCGGAGAAAACAGGGAGCAGGAATCCAGATTGAAAAGACCGGATTCGGGGTAAGCACGGAATGATGATCAAAGGATAGGGATTTATGACGCACTACAGCAGGCTTTTTCTCCCAACAGGTTTATCCTGTGCGCCAGCACGCCCGCGCCGAAGCCGTTGTCGATGTTCATTACCGCGACGCCCGAGGCGCAGGAGTTGAGCATGGTGAGGAGCGGGGCAAGCCCCTGAAAACCCGCACCGTAGCCGACGCTTGTGGGAACGGCGATAACGGGTTTGTCCACGAGCCCGCCCACGACAGACGGGAGCGCGCCGTCCATGCCTGCTACGACAACGATCACCCTGGCAGAGTCGAGCACCTCCCGCTTGCTCAGGATTCGGTGGATCCCCGCCACTCCCACATCATACACGGTCTGTACGGTGCTGCCGAGCATGCCCGCAGTCACTGCGGCCTCCTCGGCAACAGGGATATCCGATGTCCCCGCGGTCAGTACGAGCACGATACCCGCGGTCAGGGTCTTCTTCTTATCCTGTATCACGATGGCGCGTGAGGCTTTGTGATATAGTGCGCGGCGATCGAGTTTCTTGACCGCCTTATAAACCGTTTCAGACGCGCGGGTGGCGAGGATGTCGCTCCCGGCTTTGAGCATCCGACCGGTGATGCCGACAACCTGCTCCAAGGTCTTTCCTTCACAGTAGATGACCTCGGGCATGCCGTGGCGCAGATGACGATGATGGTCGATGTGGGCGTATGACACGTCCTCAAAAGGCAGGTGCCTGAGCCGGTTGAGCGCGGTCTCGACATCGATCTTGCCGGATCGGACTCCCTGGAGAAGTTTAGAGATGTCTGATGTCTTCATAGCTTATCGTGTTCACCTCGTTACAACTCAGGATGATATCGGGAAAGACGCATTAACCGCAAAGAGCGCAAGGAACACAAAGCCTGTACGGTAAAAGTTCAAGATCCAGGTTTTTTCTATGAGATCCTTGCGTTCTTTGCGGACCGGTTTTGACCCGGGCAGTCACGTCATCGAAATAAATCATTCTCCCCGGAGCTCACGGCTCATCAGGTCCTTCACGGCGAGCTTCGGGTCTTTGCCTTCGTACAGGAGCTGATAGACCTCCTCGACGATCGGCATCGCGATATCGTATTTTTGCGCAAGGTCGCGAGCGGCCCTGGCGGTCTTGACGCCCTCGGCAACGGTCTTTGTGCCTGTCAGGATGTCGGCCAGCTTCTCACCCTTGCCAAGACGGGACCCGAGGGCGCGGTTCCTCGACAAGCCTCCTGTACAGGTAAGGACCAGATCTCCCATGCCCGCAAGGCCGGAGAAGGTTTGAAGTTCTCCTCCCATGGCCACGCCGAGCCGCGCCATCTCCGCGAGCCCGCGGGTGAGCAGGGCGGCCATGGTGTTATATCCGAAGCCCATGCCTTCGATCACTCCCGCCGCAATGGCCACGACATTTTTGAGCGCTCCCGCGAGTTCCACACCGAGGACATCGGGGTTAGTGTAGACGCGGAAGTAGGTGTTGCTGAAGGCCTCCTGCGCCTTTTTGCCCGCAGCCGGGTCGTATGAGGCGAGGGCAACAGCAGTGGGCATCTTTAGGGCGACCTCTTTGGCAAAGCTGGGCCCGGAAAGGAAGCAGAGCCGGTCGTGAAACTCTTTGGGGAGAATGTCCTTGAACACTTCGGAGAGCGGCATGAGCGTCTCGAGCTCGATGCCTTTGGATGCGCTGACGATGATGGCGTCGATCGACAGAAAAGGGGCAAACCGGCTTGCCACTGCACGGACCGTGTGCGAGGGAACGACGGAAAGAATGATCGGTTTGTCCCTGACCGCGGTTTCAAGAGATGAGGTCACCAGGATGGAGCCGGGCAGGGTGAACCCGGGGAGATAAACGCGGTTCTCTCTCGTCCGCGCCGTCTCCTCGGCGAGGTCCTTTTCATACATCCAAAGGGTCACGTCGTGCCCATTGTGGGCAAGCAGCATGGCAAGTGCCGTGCCCCATGCCCCTGCGCCGATGACGCCGATCTTTTCAGTCATAGTGCGTGAATTATAAAGGGAATGAAGGGAAGTGTCAAAAGAATTGTACGCACGGCTATTTCTCGCAGTAGCCTATGAAAGAAAAGCGGCCACTTAGGACTTCCGCAGAGCACGCAGAGTAAAGCAGTACTAACAAAAGCAATGCCTCAGTTTTTGTCTTAAAGCAAAGAGCATAGCCTATCTCTGCGAACTCTGCGCCACTGCGACAGACAATTTTTGGGTCTGTCCAGGGTTTCACGGGAACTCCTCATAATAGTCCAAATCCTTATGAAATGTCTCTTCCAATGAGGCGAGGGCGATGAACGCCGTAATCGCGCAGATGGCCCCGACGGCAAGCGCGCCGCCCTCAAGGCCGAGATATCGGCGCGACAACTGGAAGAGAAGGGTGATGGGGACCACCATCCCCCGCACGAAATTGGGCACGGTCGTGGCGACCGTCGCGCGCAGGTTGGTGCCGAACTGCTCGGCGGCAATGGTCACGAAGATGGCCCAGTAGCCGCTGGCAAATCCAAGCAAGAGGCACACACCGTAAAAGAATTCCGGGCTCCTGCTTCCCTGGAGAAAGTAGAGACCGATGGCGGCGAGGGTCAGGAGCATGAACAGGAAGACCACCTTTTTCCTGCTCTTCAAGGCCTGGCTCAGCAGGCCGCTTGAAAGATCGCCGAAGACCAGCCCCAGGTAGCAGAACATGACCGCATTTCCGGCGGAGACCGGCCCGGTCGTTCCGAACGCCCTGGCAAACTCCGGCGAGAAGGTGATCAGGATCGCGACGACGAACCAGATCGGGACGCCGATCAGGATCGAGTTGAGATAGCGCAGGAAACGCTTCCGTTCCGAGAACAGGGCGAGCAGGTTCCCCCTGCTGACCCCGGCCTTCCTGTTCATGGCCCGGAACATGCCTGACTCGGCCACACTGATCCGCGTGATGAGCAGCACGAGGCCGAGAACACCTCCGATGATGAAGGCGTTCCGCCAGTCGTAGGTATTTGCAATGATGTTCGCGAGGATAGCGCCCGAGACGCCGACCGCGGCCACGAGCATGGTGCCGTACCCCCGGATGCTGGTGTGAAGGACCTCGGACACGAGGGTGATCCCCGCCCCGAGCTCACCGGCCAGCCCGATACCGGCGACGAAGCGCAGGGCTGCGTAGGCGGGAAGGGACGTGACCATCCCGTTCGCGATGTTCGCGATGGAATACAGGAAGATCGAGCCGAACATGATCTTGAGCCGGCCTTTCCGATCCCCCAGCACGCCCCAGAGAATGCCGCCGATGAGCATGCCCGCCATCTGCATGTTGAGAAGAAATACGCCGTTGTCGATCAGGTCCCGACCGGAAAGTCCGAGCGATTTCAGGCTTGGTACCCGGACGATGCTGAAGAGCACCAGGTCGTAGATGTCGACGAAGTAGCCAAGGGCGGCGACAATGACGGGCAGGCTGAATACATGGCGAAACGTACCGGCGGAATGCTGTTTCACAGGGACCTCGGATCAAAACAGAATAGGGGAACAAATACGATACGGGGTTGATATCTTCAATGTTGAGTCAAATTTATGATTTGACATGCAACCACCCCTCACCTTAATCCTCTCCCCTGAGAGGAGAGGAAATAAAAAACTCCCTCGCCCCATCGGGGAGAGGGTAGGGGTGAGGGGGGAGTGCGTGACTCGTTAGTTGGAGGCAACGCCTCGCTAGACATTACCGGTTCGGTTCGACGATGACCTTTACACAACCGTCGGGCCTGGCGCCGGTCATGAACGCCTCGCTGATCCGGTCGATGCCGAACCGGTGGGTTACCATGTCCGTCACCGTAATGGCGCCGCGCTTGATGAGATCGAGGGCCTCACGATTGTCGATGGGGGCGGCCCCGTAGCAGGTTTTGATCGTGATATCGTCCCGCCAGAAGGAGTTGAAATCCACCTCTACGCTCTCGCCCGGCTTCGGCACTGCGAAGAACAGTATGGTGCCGCCGCGCTCGGCCGAATTGAGCGCAGTACGGGCGGCCGGCAGCGCTCCGGTACACAGGATGACGACGTCGGCCAGCCTGTTGTCATTGACCGTTCTCACAAATGCGGGGACATCTTCATTTGCCGCGATCGTGTGCGTGGCCCCGTATTGGCGCGCCTTCTCAAGGCGATAAGGGCTCACATCGGTCGCGATGATTGCGCCTGCTCCCATGGCACGGGCCAGTTTGATGATGAGCAGGCCCGCAACGCCGCTGCCGAAGACAAGCACGCTCTGGGCAGGTTTCAGTGCAGCGGTCCTGAGTGCCCGCACCGCGGTCCCGAGCGGTTCGATAAAGGTCGCCTGTTCGAAGCTCACGGAGTCGGGAAGCAAGAAGGTGCCGGTCTCGACGCTTTTGCCGGTCACGCGAAGGAGCTGGGAAAAACCGCCCGGATCGAAATTATTTGTGCCCTGGAAGGTCGTGCACGCGGTTTCGTGTCCGATGCGGCAGTGGTAGCAGGTATTGCAGGGGACATGGTGGGTGACAAAGACGCGGTCTCCCGGTTTGACGGAACTGACGAGTTTTCCCGTTTCAATAACGATGCCGGAAGGCTCGTGACCCAGCACCAGCGGCGCGCGCTTGATGCGGTACCACTCCATGAGATCGGAGCCGCACAGGCCGCAGGCCATGACCTTGATCACGATGTCGCGGTCACCCGACTTTGGCTCCGGACGCTCTTCCACCCGGACATCGCTGTTGCGGTAATAGACGCCGACCTTCATGTTATCTCAGGATGTATTATGTTCATACCGATGTTAAATGTGTCCTCCCCTTCAAGGGGAGGAAAAAGGTGGGGATGGGGTTTCTTCCTCAAACCCATCCTCACCCCGGCCCTCTCCTTGAAGGAGAGGGTGATTGCTCGCAGGCAAGTGTCGGGCTATTACTTATTCTTCATGTCCTGGTAATATTCATACGCTTCCTTGACGCTGCTGTTTTCGTGCACGACCTTGCGCACGGCCTCGATCATGGCAACAGGGGCATCGGACTGGAAGATGTTCCTGCCCATGTCTACTCCCGAGGCGCCCTGGTTGATCGCATCGCGGGCCATCTGAAGGGCCTCACGTTCGGGAAGTTTTTTCCCGCCCGCGATCACGATCGGCACGGGGCATGCCGCTGCCACCTGCTCGAATCCCGGGACATGATAGGTCTTGACGATCGCCGCGCCCAACTCCGCAAGGATCCGGGTTGCGAGGCTGATATACCGGATATCGCGCACGAGGTCCTTGCCCACGGCAGTGACCCCGAGAACGGGAATGCCGTAGCGCATGCCCTGGTCCACGAGTCGGGTCATGTTGTGCACGGACTGCGACTCGTATTCTCCGCCGATGAAGACCTGCACCGCGACCGCGGATACGTTCATGCGCAGCGCGTCCTCCATGTCAACGGCGATCTGTTCGTTCGAAAGTTCTTTCAGGATGCTGGGCCCGCCGCTTGCGCGCATGACGATGGAGTTGGTCACGGACGGCTCGATCATGGAGCGCAGCACCCCGCGCGTCAGCATCAGGGCGTCTGCGTGGGGGATGAGCGGCCGGATCGTGACGTCGACCCGTTCGAGCCCGGTCGTGGGCCCCTGGAAGTACCCGTGATCGAACGCCAGCATCACGGTTTTACCCGATTGAGGACTGAAGATGCGCGCCAGACGGTTCCTCATGCCCCAATCATAGCCGTTCGATCCTTTCAGAAAAAATGCCTCGCTCTTTTGCGGGATGTCGATATAATATTTTTTTTCTTTCTTGGAGAAGTCCTGCTCTGCCATTGAAATGCCTCCTTGCGAGCCATTGAAGGGATCGATAATCAGGAATATAATCTAATGTAAGCATTGAAATAAATCAAGGGGAAAAAAGAGTCGGAGTACGGAGGGACAGGAGTTAGGGAACTAACTATAAGCTGCTCTGTCGCTGCTTCCGGCCGACATGTGCGTGCCGTATTCAGTGAGCAGGTCGAGACTTGCAAAAAAGAACTGAAAGTGTATATTACTGCAACGAAACTTATTCGTCATTCCCGAATGTAGACCCATCCCCTCCCTTTTTCCCTCCCCTTGAAGGGGAGGGGCTGGGGTGGGGATGCGTTTATCGTTCGGGAATCCAGGATTTCAGGTGTTCTGCATTCCCCCGGATCAAGTCCAGGGCAGGCTTGCAAGCCCGGAATGACGGTTGAAGGAGAAATTATCATCGTGTTATTCAAAAAACAAGATACAGAAAAAGCAAAGTCGGAGGAGATCGAGCAAACTGCCGCGTGTTTCAAGGGCGGATTGAACTGTGCCCAGGCGATATTGTCCACCTACGGTTCGCAATTCGGACTGGACCGCGAGACCGCGGTCAGGATTGCCAGGGCCTTTGGGTCGGGAATGGGCATGGGAGAGACCTGCGGGGCCGTGACCGGGGCGCTGATGGTCATCGGGCTGAAGCATGCCGGACTGAAAGGCAGAAGTTTGTTCTCAAAAGACAGAACCGAAGAAGTTGCCCGGGAATTTGCGGCACGATTCAAAGAGAGAAATGGAACCACGGAATGCAGGGAACTGCTCGGCTGCGATGTAAGCTCGGTCGAGGGCCTCAAGTCGGCAAAGAGGGGAAAGTATTTTAAGAAGCGCTGTCCGAAGTTCGTCCAGGATGCGGCGGAGATATTGGAAGAGATATTAGAGCCAGACCAAAAAAAGTAATCGGCCAAGCCCAAGACGCCTATTTTTCTCCGAATCTACAAACCAGGAAGAAGCAACGCCCAACTGCTATTTTTGATGCCCTCGTTCAGCTTTTTCAATATACTGGTCGATCAGATAAATAATAAGCGCAACCGCGATTAATGATGAGAAACCGAGCAGCATGAAATGTCCGAGCCGATGAGTGAATGTAAGTGCCACGCTGCCGAAAATATACCCGACAGTCAAAAAAAGCAGGGCCCAAATGAATGATGAAATAAACTGGATGCGAATGAAATGACCAAAAGGAACTTTAAGAAATCCTAATACAACGAGCGTTGAATGGTTCAGGCCGTAAAGAAACTTTGACAGGAAAATCACATGAAAAGGATTTTTCTCGATATCGGGCAGATATTTCTTGACCCGCTGTATCACGAATAAAGAGATGCGATGATGTGGATACCGGGATGCAAGTATTCTTCCAGTCAAATACCACAGAATATCGCCCAACAGGACGCCCGACATGGCAAAGAAAAACAAGTCGAAGAAATCAAATGCATGAAGCCGTGCCAGCATGCCGGCCGCTGTCAAGAAAAGCTCTCCTTCTATGACCATTGACGCACAAAGTATCCAGTATCCCCAGTATCGATGAGCTTCAACAGTCGAAATAAAGATATCTATTGAATGAGGCATAATCTATATCGCTGAATGTTCCTCATTGAAACCAGCGTGCGTTCACTGAATTATTCTTTGTAAATTTCCGGAAGGAGAGTGTGCTGCCGTTCCGAGCCCCCCGTTTGGGTGAAGAGGGGGTTTTGTGCGCCATCTGGGAAGCAGATCGAACCTGAGTGCTATAAAAGCAGCGGGTGAAATGTCATAAATATATTCGCAAATGTTGACCTCGACGTGCCAACATAGTCTTCACTGCAGCTCTTATATTTAGAGATCTAAGACTTTTGTTCATCTTTTCTGGCATCCGATTTGTCTTCATCTTTTTCAGACATTGCTTTTTTAAATCCTTTAATGCTTTTCCCGAGGCTTTCACCGAGTTCTGGAAGTTTTCCCGGACCGAAGATAATCAAGACGATCACCAGAATCAAAATCAGATGCATTGGTTGGAAAAGACCTCTTCCCATTGCGTACTCCCTCCTCTAGTACTATTATGTATTGTTCATAGCGATGGTAGTGTTCGTTTTTTTATTATAAACATTAGGACAAAACGTCTCTATGAATTCATTTGATTTTCTCATTACCCTGCGAAATTGACTTGGTCGTTTCTTGTGGTTCGTCCTTTTCGTTCAAAGCTTTTTTAAATTCCCTGATACTTTTGCCAAGTCCTTCCCCAAGTTGCGGCAACCTGCTCGGGCCAAATATTATCAGTGCAATCGCTAAAATAATAATCAAATGCATCGGCTGAAAAAGACCTTCCATTGGATATCCTCCCTATGTGTTTTATTGATTGATCAATTCCGGCTCTCTTGTCTTTATGTTCAAGCATACCCCATTTTAATTCGTGATGCAATATTATATTCAGCAAACTGCTGCGAACGTGCGACCCAAGTGATTCAACCTGAATATCCGTGGGAGTAAATTTGTTATGCCAAAATTCAAAAAAGAATCGTTGAATGGGTGCTCAATCCGATCAGGAGCTACGTTCGAATTACTTGCCGATCACCAGAACGGCAAAACTGTCTTTAATCATTGCAGGACGTGGTTTTGATGCTCCTGTCGGTGTTGTCGGAACCGGGGCATACTCGGCTACAGGCAGATATATTTTATGGGTCTTTGTGTCTATCGCCATTGTTCGTCCACTCTGTTGGGTTGAAATGGTCTCCGCATCGAACTTACCCGGTGACGATTCTCGGACTACCGTGAGTGTTCCTTCGCCATTTGAACTAAATGCGAACCCTGTCTCCGCATCGAACGCATTCGCATCAACGCCAGCTCCAATAGGGACAGATGCAATTACTTTTCCCGAGTCTACGTCAAGAACTGCCATGACTTTACTGTGGCATCCCGAAAATATACGATGATGCTCAATATCAATTGCCATTCCAGTTGGCTCGATACAGGGGCTTAAAGAATACCGTCTTGATGCTGAAAGTTTTTTGCTGTCCAGTTCAACAACTTCGTTTGTGTCTTCGATATTTACAAAAACCCTTCCCTTATTATCCGTGGTTGCAAATTCGGGCTTACCCCCAAGAGCTATCGTACCCAGTACCGTTCCTGAAGTCACTTCAAATACTGTTACATCTTTGCTTTTTCCATTAAAGGTGAATACTCGTTGGGAAGAAGGTTCAAACAATATTGCATCGGGGTTCTCTCCGGTTTTTACCTGTCTGATTACCGTCAGGGTCTTCATGTCGAATATAGAGGCAGTATTTGCCTTGCCATTGCTGATAAAGCCACGGTTTAATTCCGGGGCGATTGCTATGCCGTGGACTCCCGGGGTATCGGGGATATCACCAATCAATGTATCAGTCACGGTGTCAATAACCATAACATGATCACTGCGCGAAATATACAGACGATGAGCAGAACTATCAACCGTCAGGTAATCCCATCCACCGATACCTTCCAACGGGATTCTATTGATTACATGATACCCTGATGCTGCATGAGAGGCTGTACTGATTAGAAAAAAAGCTATGGCAAGGATCGTTCTCATGAGTAGTCTCCCCATTATTTATTCATTTAATGAGAATCAGTATATCACAGTAAATAATGATGGGAAATCTTTATCAAGAATGATAACATTATGGACTTACCGCGGTGTAATCGCTATAATGCGTCATTGCAATTCTTAAACGATATTATTTTAAGAGGAGCTTCTCAATGTCTTTTATGCACTATATGAAGATATATGGAATTGTCGCTTTTCTGGTTCTTGCCTCAACCTCATCCGCTCTTGCCGGAGAAGATGCGATGGCTGCTGCGGATAGTGCTCAATCGTCAGAATCAAGGACAACATCGGTTGCACTCAACGGGGATTATTTCAAGGGCTATTTGACCGATACCAGGAATATCCTGACATCACCAGCACGGTGGAGCCGATCTGACTGGCTTGAGGCATCCCTCGTTATGGGTGTTGCCGTGGGACTGTATACGCAGGATGATCATATTCAGAGATGGGTCCAAAAACACAAAAACGCTACAACTTCGAATGTGTCAGATGATGCAAAGAAAATATACCTCCTTTCTTATCCTGCTTTAGCGGGTCTCGGTGCTTACGGATACATGAGTTCAGATAATAAAGCCAAGACAACATTTCTCTTGTCCATCGAGAGCTTTGTCATTACCGGTGTTTTTGTCCAAGTTTTGAAACACACCACGGGAAGACATCGTCCCTATACCGGGGATTCGCACGATAGCTGGTCTTTCGGATATACCAGCAATGGTTCATACCAATCCTTCCCGTCAGGTGATGCCTCGGCAGCATTTTCCATAGCTACCGTTGTTGCCAGCGAGTACAGCAATATGATTGTTCCTCCCTTGGTGTATGGGGCAGCAACGCTCACGGCCCTCGAACGGGTGCATAATAATGCCCATTGGGCATCCGATATCTTTGTGGCGTCCGTAATAGGATATTTAACAGGTAAAGCGGTTGTTGCCTCCCATTCTAAACAGAGTAACCTGAGTTTCGAGCCTATAATAGACGGGAAGGACGTCGGGTTTATGGTCAATTCCCGGTTTTAATAGTATAACCTTGCCGCCTTTGCCGAGCGATTTTTCCCTTCTGTTAAAAGGTCATCCCCAAAGAGAGCGTTGCAAAATTTTCAGCGTTATTGGGGCCTGACCACCCGAACAGGAATTTGGCGTCGGAATAGTGTATCCAACCGATTGAAAAAAGCGCCTTGCCTGCTTTTATTTCATACGCCAGCCGACCATAAAATTCAAAGGGTTGTCCCAGGTTCGACGTGGTTCTGCTAATGTGGCTCAAACCGGTCGTTAGACTCAGGTACTCATTGACGGTTCTCTCCCATCGTATTCCCCGTGCAAGACCAATGGCTTCTGAATGATCGGGGCCGTTCCAGGAAGCATACGATGCCTCATAATAACTGCTGAAGCCGAAAAGCGGCATGGCCTCGTGCTGATAGCGGAGGAGATACGTCGTGGTGCTCGTAGAGAAATAGAAGCCAATACCTGCTTCATAGGACAAACTGTCTGCCGCAACAGATGGAGAGGGGAACAGGAGCGCAATAGCTGCAAAAATGAGGAAATTAAATTTTCTCATCTAAATCCTCGCGGCGACACGTTTTTTTGTTCCGTTTTACACCCAGATTTTATTTAAAGACAAGGATAATTGATTGCGAGCCATTCTGCACACCCATTCAGTATAGCATATGTGCATGATTCAGGAAGTACTCGTCGCTGTTTCGGAATAGTCTTACATGCATTATTCTATCTTTGGTATCCCGGAAAGCTCCATCATAAACCAATCATATAAAGCAGAAACACAACAACAGAAGCGCATAGACAATATATTCCGAATAGATGCCAGCGGCCTCGCTCCAGCCAAATGGAAAGCCATTTAAGAGCTAAAATTCCAGAAGCAAAGCTTAGCACCATCCCCAACAGGCTGGGATAAAAGAGACTCATCATGCTCATCGCGTTAGCTGAAGATGCATGGTGTGCCTTCAATAATCTTAAGACTTCTCGGACGATTACCGGTGGCGTAAGAACAACAGCAAGTGCGAAACTGAATTCCTCGACCCTTTGTTTGGATATCCCTAAAAGAAGTCCGGCTGAAATGGTTGCCCCGGAACGCGAAAATCCTCGAAACGGTAAACAGATACCCTGCACAGCGCCGATCCAGCAGGATTCCTTCAAGCCCAAAGTGACTTTCTTTCCGGGACGACGACTTTTCCAACCCGCGAAAATGATTAAAAGACCTACTGCGGCGAGGGCCGCCGAGATCAAAACCATGTTGCCAAAGAGCATTTCAATCTCCGCATGCGGGACAAGCCCCAATAGAAATTTTTCAATTAAATATTTCAGCAATAAACCTATAATCCCCGTCAGAAGGGTAGCTGCTGTAATAAGTTTCACTGAGTCCCAAAGAACTTTTCGCGACGATAAGAAGGTCACTTTCCATGATTTCAAAAAAAAGAAGATGACGGCAAACATGGTGCCCGTGTGAAGCATCACCAGAAGGAGTGTCATCTCCGGACTGGTCGGGTCGAGTCCCATTAATTTTTCTGCTACGATGACATGGGCGGAACTTGAGATGGGGAGCAGTTCAGCGGCCCCCTGGATCAAAGCAAGAACAAGAATATTAAATAAAGTCATCGAATTAAACCTCGCCTCAATCTGCGTGTGGTGTTATAAAAAAAATTGTACAAACCTTACACAAGTTGATCGTAAAATATGAATAATCGGGCACGTCATGGATCCCTGGGGGAAAACCGCTCCATTTATATCCGCATGCAATAGTGGTGAATGTCGAATCTAATAATCGCTTTGAAAAAAGCACAAAGAATAAATAGACGTAGGGGCAAGGCTACGCTCCTACGTCTACTGACCCAGTAAGTTTTACTCCAACACACAAACGTTTATCATTCCTCATTTTCGCATGCCACTGCACAGGCCTGCCGCCTCAAGGTCACGATCGGCCGGGAAACGTTCCGTACCAGTCTGTTCATCTCCTTTGACGTAACGTTGCCTGTCGCGGTAATTGCAGGACTCCATATCACCTTGTCAATAGCCCGGTTTTCTCGCAGTAATTTTCTCGTGCCTGATATGGCGTCAAGAGCCGATGTGCGGACACTCGCATGAATTCCTTCATGAAGGCATTCTTTAACGACGGCATCAAGCTCTTTATTGCAGGCAATCTCCATGTCTCGAGAATCCTCAGTTGCTATCTGACGCGCTGTAGCGTGCTCGCCCGCTTCGGCAAAAGCCACGGCGGTCATCAGGCTTTCCAATTTCCCGATGAGGTTGGACCGTTTCTGAACGAACAGAAGCATGATATCCTCATCCATTGCTTTTGCCAGTTCAATGGCATATGAAACGCCTTCTGCTAAATTGTCATCACGGTGCGTGACGAACAGCAATTGCTTTTTTATCATGTCAAATCCTTCCCGCATAACGGGTGCCGTATATTTATCAGCATCGACAGGAGAATCTTTTCCAATCTACGGCGCCCGATATCTAAGCTTAATTTTAGTCTTTACTGATTTTCTACAAGAAAATCATCTCGTCTGTTCTTCTGCCAGCAACTTTCAGCGTTCTCTGTGCAGACAGGCTTTTCCTTGCCAAAGCTGATTATTGACATCCGGCCGGAATCAACGCCCATTGCGGTGAGGTATTTTTTTGCGTCGACTGAGCGTCGTTGGCCAAGGGCCTGGTTGTATTCCTTTGTTCCCCGCTCGTCGCAATTTCCCTGGATCCTGATCTTCGTATTTGGGTTCGATTTGAGCCATTCGGCGTTCTTTTTCATGACTGATTTTGCGTCGTCTCGAATCGAAGATTTGTTAAAATCGAAATATATCGGTTGCAGACTTTCTTTGGCTGCCATGCCGCGCTCTTTTGCATCTATACCTGGTTCATCAGATTTCACATCCTTGCCAGTCTGGGCGGCAGGAGAGGTCAATTGATCCTTTTGGGGCTCGGGCGCAGCCGTGATTTCAGATTTTTTAGGGCAGCCCGAGAGAAAAATGGAGGCCAGAATAAAAAAGAGTCCATAGTACAGTTTGCCGCTGTATCTCATTAGAAAAGTCTCCTTATGATGACGCGATAGATAGTTTTCCCATTCTGTCCAGGAACTTACAGACAACTGGAGGCACGAGTAGTAATTCGCGGCATTATCCGCTGTCTCATCAAGACTTGTGGAATGGGTTTCGGGAAATAAAATCCGGGAGCTGGATATTAGAGGGAAGGTGGAGAATGGCCCGTGTATACGGGATTAAAGCCTTTATAAATGCCATGGAAATTGGCGGGTTGGACGTTTAAACTATATGTTGACGGGACCGATGGATCATAGCTCTCTTTCGGAACTGACACATCCTTGCACAAGAATAATCTACCAAAGGCGTTTTCCGGGGCGATGGCGCGTTTTTTCTTGATAAGAATACTGGCATTCCCACCAGTGTGCGAGTTTTCTTCAACGGAAGATACTCTGTCCCTGAGAAATTCCCACAGTAACAAATGAACGCTCTTTATGTTTGATGTTTCTTTATTCGTCGCTGAGATATGTTCAGGTACCGGCTTATCGGAAAAGGTATACGTAAGAGGGGATATCGAGTAGACAAGAAAGTAACTGACAAGGAGTAATCTAAAAACATGTTTTTTATCTTCAGAAAAGGTCATTAATATATTTAATAGTTCTCGGTTTTATCTCTAAATTAGCTGAATTATGTTAACGCCTCATGATTGTCTAGTCAAGGCAAATTACTTGCTTGGTGCCCTTTCTTTCGCGCCCGGACCTATCTCTTCATCAACGACAAGATGCCCTTCAGAATTAGCACAACCCAGGGTGTTCCGTGCATAATGAAATCGAACCAGTCGATGGGCCTCACCAGCTGGCCTTTCATCAGCATCTGGAGCTTTTCCCAGATATGGGGCGGAGAAAAGGGGGCGAGCCCGAGGGTAAGGCAGGCGAGGATGACGAGCCCCCATGGCAGTTTCGAGATATATTCCATCGTCTTAAGACCTTATTTTGTTGATGACAGCCTTCAGAATATCGGCCCTTGTCAGGATCCCGATGAGCATTCCGTTTTCATCCGCAACGGTCAGCCTTCTGATCCTCTTCTCATCCATGATCCGCACTGCTTCGGCAATATTTGAATCGGGTTTGATGGTGAGCGCAGGAGACGTCATGATGTCTCCCACATGGTCCCCGATCCTGCGTTCCGGCAATGTTTCTCCCAGCATGTGTTTTAAGAGGTCCTTGAACGTGTGCTCCCGGCTCACACCGATCATGGAGAGAATATCGGCTTGAGTTATAATGCCGATCACCTTCTTGTCCTTGTCCACCACCGGAAGTCCGCTGATGTTTTTTTCCGTTAAAATGTCCGCCACCTGCATAACCGGTTCGTATTTTGAAATGGAGATGACACCCTTGGTCATCACATCCCGAACCAGCAGCTCGACGCCTATTGTGGATTTTATGTGCTTGCCATCATGATGGTCAGTAGGCATGACATCCTCCGTTCGCAAGGGTTTATGAGAATGGGATGAAAGTATTATACAAAAAAAAGGCGGTCTGAGCAACCACGTTGTTTTCGCGGTTCTTCAGGATACCCGGTAACTATATCACAAAAGTATGTTAGTTTCAGCAAATCCTGAACTGCATGTTAGGTCAGCGTTCCCCGAAAGGAATGCCGTAGAATTACCTTTTCAATTCCGCATGGTTTGGGTATACTTTGAACAAAAATCTATTTTCAACATAGGAACCTCATTTGATCGCCCCCTTTGACATCAATACGATAAGCGGCCTTTCAGAGCAGGAAGCAGCAGACCGGCTCAGGCGCGAGGGATTCAACGAACTTCCTTCATCAAAGCAGCGCAGCATCTTTGCCATCGCCTTCGATGTGGTTCGCGAGCCCATGTTCCTGCTCCTCGTTGCCTGCGGGACGATCTATCTCATACTCGGCGACCTGCGGGAAGCGATCATGCTGCTCGGTTTCGTGTTCGTGGTCGTGGGGATCACTCTTTACCAGGAGCGCAAGACCGAGCGCGCGCTCGAGGCGCTGCGTGACCTTTCGAGCCCGCGCGCCCTGGTCATCCGCGATGGAAAACAGAAGCGTATTGCCGGACGAGAGGTGGCAAGGGGAGACGTCATCGTTCTGAACGAAGGCGACCGCGTACCCGCCGATGCCGCGATCCTGTCCTGCACCAATCTCTCGATCGATGAAGCGCTTCTGACCGGTGAATCCGTATCAGTTCGAAAGACCTCATGTGCCGAGCTTCCCCCGATGGCCCGCCCCGGCGGCGATGATCTTCCCTTTGTGTTTTCCGGCACGCTCGTGGTCACCGGGCAGGGGATCGCAACGGTATTGTCCATTGGCGTGGGTACCGAGATGGGAAAGATCGGGAAGGCGCTCCAGGGCGTTGAGATCGAGGAAACGCCGCTTCAGAAGGAGACCGGGAAGATCGTCCGCAATCTGGCGTTCATCGGCCTGTTCATGTGCGCCCTTGTGGTCATTGTGTACGGGCTTACGAGAGGCAGCTGGCTGGACGGTTTCCTCGCGGGGATCACGCTCGCCATGGCTTTGCTGCCCGAGGAATTTCCCGTGGTTCTCACGATCTTTCTCGCCCTGGGCGCCTGGCGCATCTCCCAGAAGCGGGTGCTTACCCGCCGTGTGCCGGCTGTCGAGACCCTGGGGGCCGCCACGGTACTCTGCGTGGACAAGACCGGGACGATCACCCAGAACCGGATGTCGGTAAAAACGATATACTCCGCCGGCGCGTTCTACGATGTGGATTATCTCACTGAAAAGTCCATCCCCGAGCACTTCCATGAGGCCGTTGAGTTCAGCATCCTGGCAAGCCAGAAGGACCCGTTCGATCCAATGGAAAAGGCGTTCAAAGAACTGGGCAGCCATTATCTTGCCCGCACCGAACACCTCCACGACGATTGGACGCTCATCCGGGAATACCCCTTGTCGAACAGCCTGCTCGCGCTATCGCATGTCTGGAAGTCCCCCAGGGGCAACGAATATGTGATCGCGGCCAAGGGATCTCCCGAGGCGATCGCGGACCTGTGCCATTGTGACGCATCGCTCAAAAAGGTGATCTCCAGCGCTATCGAGATCATGGCAAATGACGGCCTGCGCGTCCTCGGCGTCGCCAAGGCCTATTTCTCGGTCACCGACCTGCCGGGAGAACAGCACGATTTCACCTTCCAGTTCGTGGGGCTCGTGGGGCTTGCCGATCCCGTCAGGTCCGGCGTGGCTGAGGCGGTCAGGGAATGTCATACCGCCGGCATCCGGGTCGCGATGATCACGGGAGATTACCCGGGAACTGCTGCGAACATCGCGGGTCAGATCGGTCTGCAGAACATCGATCAGATCATCACGGGGCCCGAGCTCGACGGCATGGAGGAGATGCAACTTCGGGAACGCATCAAGACCGTGAATATTTTCGCGCGGGTCGTGCCCGAGCAGAAGCTCAGGATCGTGAACGCGCTCAAGGCCGTCGGCGAGGTCGTGGCGATGACCGGCGACGGGGTGAATGACGCGCCCGCGCTCAAGGCCGCGCACATCGGCATTGCCATGGGAGGCCGCGGCACGGACGTGGCACGCGAGGCCTCGGCGCTCGTGCTGCTCGACGACGATTTTTCATCCATTGTGCAGGCCGTGCGCATGGGACGCAGGATCTTCGACAACCTCAAGAAGGCCGTTGCCTACATTTTCGCCGTGCATGTGCCGATCGCCGGCATGTCGCTCATCCCGGTGCTGTTCAAGTGGCCGCTCCTGCTCCTTCCCGTGCACATCGTGTTTCTTGAGCTTATCATCGACCCGGCCTGCTCCGTGGTGTTCGAGGCCGAGCCTGAGGAGGCCGACGTGATGACCCGTCCTCCCCGCCGGCCCGATGCGCCGTTGTTCGGTAAACGGACCGTGATCTTGAGCCTGCTTCAGGGCATGAGCGTGCTTGCCATGCTTTTGCTCGTGTACATAATTTCGCTCAAACGCGGCCAGAGCGAGATAGATTCCCGGGCGCTGACGTTTACCACGCTCATCATCGCCAACCTGGGACTGATCTTTGTGAACCGCTCCTGGTCGCGCACTGTCCTTGCAACACTGCGTTCGCCGAACACCGCGCTTTGGTGGGTCACCGGAGGGGCGGTCCTGTTCCTCGGTCTGGCATTATACGTTCCGTTCCTCCAGGATCTTTTCCGGTTCTCGGTCCTCCATCCGCTCGATCTGATAATTTGCATTGCCGCAGGCGTATTAAGCGTAGTGTGGTTCGAGGTCGTGAAGACCATGAGCGCCAATCGCAGTCAGTCTGCGACGGGCACGTCGTAAAAAAATAGCAAGGACAGACACCCATGGGCTTTACGTTTCTCAAAATACTTCAGCGTCTTATCCTTCCGCCGGCGGGCATTCTGCTCCTGATGCTGTTCGGGTTCCTGCTGGTCCGCTCTCGCCGTAGCCTTGGCCGTATGTTCATCGCCGCCGGTTTTCTTTTACTGTACGGATTGAGCATCGGCCCCGCGGCCTCCGCACTGATCGCTCCCTTGGAGAAAGATTTCCGTCCCGTGAACCTGAAGTCCGCGAAGGCCGACTGCGTTGTAGTGCTCGGCGGCGGGACCCGTGATCGTTCCTGGCTCGGACTCGGGCCGGAGCCGGGTGAAGCCTCGATCCAGCGCGTGTTAGAAGCTGTGGAACTGTACCGGGTGCTCCATATCCCGGTCCTGCTCAGCGGCGGTTCCGGCGACCCCGCTCAACCGCATCTGTCCGATGCAGAGGCCATGGCACGAACAGCATTGGACCTGGGTGTACCGAAAAAGGACACGCTCATTGACAACAGGTCGCGAAATACCCTGGAGAGCGCAAGGGCCGTAAAGGACATGCTCAACGAAAAACGCATCATTCTGGTGACCTCTGCCTATCACATGAAACGATCGGTCGCACTGTTCAGGAAGCAGGGCATTGAGGTGGTCCCCGCGCCGGTCGGATTCAGGAGCGAGCAGAGACCGCTCACCTTTTTCTCATTTATTCCTTCTATCGGCAATTTGTCTTCGTCTTCTCTTGCCCTGGCGGAGCATCTCAGTTTAGGGTGGTATGCGATGACCGGTGATTTATAATGTTTCCGTGGAATGAGGACAAACCAGGTTTATCCCTGGCAGGGGAGAGGGGCAGCCTGGTCCGAGCAATAACGAAGGGTGAGGGGCGAGTAAGTTACAATTTCAAACCTGCTTGTATTCGTAAGAAGGTTTTATCCTCGATCAGTACCAGTGGGGAAACATCCGCCAGTCCGCGTTCTGTGGTCTGCATTACGGCCCGACGTCCGCTCTCTGCTTCTCTTTGCTGACCTGTGATCTCTCGATCATTCGATGAACGTTACCCGGTTGATCTCCTTCAAGGTGGTCGAACCGCCAAGAATTTTTAAGATGGCTGACTGGCGGAGACTGGTCATGCCTTCCGCCATGGCAGCCTTCCGGATCTCCGACGACGGCCGTCTATTGAGGATCATTTCCCTGACGTGGTCGGACAGGTCGAGGAATTCCGTGATGGCCTGCCTGCCCCGGAACCCGGAGTAATTGCATTCCTTGCATCCCACGGCATCAAAGAACGGCCGGTCCTTGTGCTTTTCGTAGTCCAGCGCGGATTCCTCGAACTCTTTCTGAGAGAGCTTGATTGGTTTTTTGCAACGGGGGCAGAGGATCCTTACGAGCCGTTGCGCCAGGATGCAGTTGAGCGATGAAACGAAGTTGTAGGGCTCGATGCCCATGTTCAGGAAGCGGCCGAGCACGTCGAAGGCGTTGTTCGCGTGCACGGTGGTGAAGACCAGGTGCCCGGTGAGGGCCGACTGCACTGCGATCTGGCCCGTCTCGGCGTCGCGTATCTCGCCGACCATTATCTTGTCCGGGTCGTGCCGGAGGATGGAGCGGAGCCCGCGCGCGAAGGTGAGGCCTTTTTTCTCGTTCACCGGGATCTGCACGACACCCCCGAGCTGGTACTCAACCGGGTCCTCGATGGTTATGAACTTGTCCTCTCCGGTGTTGATCTCCGTCAGGGCGGCGTACAGGGTCGTGGTCTTGCCGCTCCCGGTCGGTCCGGTAACGAGAACCATGCCATAGGGCTCGCGGATGCTTTTCCGGAATCTGCGCAGGTCATCTTCGTCGAACCCGAGGCTCTCGAGCTTGAGCGTGTTGACCCCCGCGGCGATGGACTCCTTGTCCAGGATACGAATGACAACGTCCTCCCCGAAGGCGGAGGGCAGGATCGAAACGCGAAAGTCGATCGTCTTGCCGCCTGTCCGGAGTTTGAACCTGCCGTCCTGCGGCACCCGGCGCTCGGCGATATCGAGGTCGCTCATGACCTTGATGCGGGAAACCATGGCGCTGTGGAACTTGATATCGATGGGCTCGGTCGCGGCATAGAGCACGCCGTCGATGCGATATTTGATCAGAACATTCTTGTCCGTGGATTCGATGTGGATGTCGCTTGCCCGGCGCTGGATGGCGTCGAAGATGGTCGTATGCATGAGCTTGATGATCGGGCTCTCGTCCTTGTCAATGCTCTCGATCGACAGGACCTCCTCTCCATCGCCGTTCTCCTGTTCCTTGACGATGTGGAGCTTGAAATCCTCGGAGACCGCGTGCATCACCTGCTCCGAACTGCCGCTGCGCTTCAGGACCGCCTGGATGGCGGAGGGGGTGCTCACGCGGATCTCGATCTGCCGGTTCAGGATCATTTCGAGCTCATCGATGGCGGGAAGGTTGTTGGGATCGCTCATGGCCACGATGAGCGTTTCGTCGGCTACTTCCACCGGGATGAACTGGTAGCGCTGCATCAGTTCCACGGGAATAGTCTCAAAGAACTTCGGCGTGACGCGGAAGTCCTTGAGGTCGGTGTACCGCAGGTCGCGCTGCTCCGCCAGTGCCTGGGCCAGGACCTCTTCGGTGATCAGACCTTCGTTCATCAGACGCTCGCCGATGCGCTTCTGGCGTCCGTCAGTCCTGAGCAGGATCTCGTTGATCCGTTCCTGGGTCACCACGCCCTTCGCCACAAAGATCTCGCATATCCGTTTTCGTCTGGACGATGTCATTTGATTCGCGCCCCCATTTCGAATATCGGGAGGTAAAGAGCCACCACGATGACCGCCATCACGAGCCCCATAGTCAGCATCAATACCGGCTCGATCATGGTCGTGAGCACCGTCAGTCGGTTCTCGACCTCCTGGTCGTAGAAGTCCGCCACGTCCTCAAGCATCTGCGGAAGATCTCCTGACGACTCTCCCACGGTGATCATGCGGATGGTCATGTCCGGCGCGAGTTTGGTGCGTTCGAACGCATCGGCGAGGCTCACGCCCTCGGTTACGAGCGCCCGGGCCTCCGCCAATTGCCGCGCCATGACCCTGTTGTTGATCACCCCGGCGGTCGTATCGAGGGCCTGCACCAGCGGGATGCCGCCCCGGAGCACCGTGGCAAGGGTCCGAGTGATCTGCGCGAGCAGGTACTGCACCATGAGCGACCTGACAAGCGGTATTTTGAGCTTCACGCCGTCGATCGTCTCTTTGCCCTTATCCGTCTTCTGCCAGAAGTATATTCCGGTACCGGCGCCCAGGAGACCGAGAAAGAGAAACGGCGCATAGCGGGTAAGCGCTGAAGTGAACGCGACCAGCATCGAGGTCAAAAAGGGGAGCGAACCGGCCTGGTCACTGTACATCTGGGTGAAGTTCGGGATGATATAGAGGAAGAAGAGCAAGAGAACTGCTATCAGCGCGATTACCAGAAAGACGGGATAGGCGAGCGCCATCTTCAGCTTGCTCAGCACGGCTATCATTCTTTTCTGATACGCTATGAAGCGTTTCAGCACTTCGACGAGCGCGCCGCTTTTTTCACCTGCCCGCACCGTGGAGGTGTAGAGGGGGGAGAAGTACGCCGGGTGCCGGGCCATGGCGTCCGAGAGCGCCAACCCGCCCTTGATGTCGTGCATGATGCTTTCGAGGGTGCTCCGGAACCCCTGATGCTCCGTCCGCTTGTGCAGAAGTTCGATCGCCTGCAGGATGGGCAGCCCCGCCTTTATGAGAGTCGAGAACTCCTGGTTGAAGATGAGGAAATTTTTTGTGCTTCCGCGCCCGCGCTGCAGAGACGGGCGTTTTTTCTCAAGACTCAGTATCAGGTAGCCCCGGCCCTCGAGTTCTTTCCGGAGTTCCGCGGCATTCCCCGCCATGGCCTCGTCAATGACCGAGGTGCCGTCTTCGCGAACGGCTTTATAGGTGAAAAATGCCATGGGTTATAATACCAGAAGAGAGCAACTCAAGTCAATAAAACGTATGGTATAAAACGTATGGTATATGCCGGGAGGCTCTTCAGGAAATGCGTTCCAGCGTGGGCGGGGAGACTATTTCAGGCTCTTCCAGTATTTTTTATGAACGTTGACGATCCGCTCTATCACTCCATCGACATCTGCAGAAGGGGCGTTTTTCAGAGCGGGAGCGGGCCGGCCGAGGAGGGTTTGGAGCACGGCGCGCACCCCGTTCCGCAGGCCTTCGGGATTGTACCCGCCTTCGAGCGTGATCAGTACCTTTCCCTTACAGGTCCGGCGTGCGATATCCTGTACAAGTCCGGCAAGAGCGCCGAATCCATCCCCGGTCACGTTCATTCCTCCAAGCGGGTCTTTCACGAAAGGGTCGAAACCGGCGGATACAAGGATAAGTTCAGGCATATACTCGAGCGCGATAGGCTCGAGTATTCTGGTATACACTGCCAGGTACTCCGCGTCGCCGAAGCCCGTGGGGAAGGGCGCGTTCACGTTGAAGCCCTCTCCCTTGCCGCTCCCGGTCTCATTGAAACCGCCGCTGCCCGGATAGTACGGATATTGGTGGGAGGAGAAAAAAAGAACACCGGGATCGTCATAGAAAGCGTGCTGGGTACCGTTGCCGTGATGCAGGTCCCAGTCCACGATCAAGATCCTTCTCAGTCCATATTTCTTCTTCGCATACCCCGCGGCGATCGCCACATTGTTGAAGACGCAGAAACCCATGCCGCGATCAGCCTCGGCATGGTGACCGGGGGGACGGACGAAGGCGAAGATGGATTGCGGGGTCAGGGGGCCAGGGTCATGGGTCAGGAGAGAGTCAATACCCTGGAGCAGGCCGCCGGCCGCGAGGCGGGCGATCTCGTAAGACCGCGCGGAAAGACCAGTATCGGGATCGAGCCGGGAGTGTATTTTCCCCTCGGTTTTCGCTACGGTCTGGACGTACAGGGGATCGTGGACCAGGGCGAGCTCGCTTTCCGTTGCGAGACGGGGCGGGATGAGCGGCAGGCCGCTGAACTCCCGGTCAATGAGTTCGTGTATCACACGCAGGCGGCCCGGGCTCTCGGGATGGCCGTCGCCGGGGTCGTGCTCCATATAGCGGTCGTCTTTGATGAGCGCGAGAGATGACATGATTTTAACAGGCTGCTGGAAAAACATCCGGTGTTCGACAAGCCCGTCCTGAGCATGGCGAGGGGTTCGCCACGAACAGCATAAATCAGGAACGAGTAAAAATCCCTCCGTTTGCCCTGAGCTGTCGAGGGTAAACAGTCATTTCGGCCGGCAGGAGAGATCTCTGTTTTTCACTGAGCGTGAAGATCCCTCAATTTGTTCGAAATGACACAAAGGGGATTTTAACGGTCCTGTGGTTTTGCGATCGGTGGCGGCGCCACTTCCCGGTAATTCTTCACACCCAGAGACTCAAGATACTTCTGCATCTGCGGCGGGTTCGGAAGCTTTACCGGGAGCTTCGCATCCGGGGCGCAGATAGCAAGGACTGTCTGCACCAGGTCCCTGACGCTGAACTCCAGGATCTTCTGAACGTCCTTTGGAGACGCCGCAACGATCAAAAGGGTGTTCTCACGGTACCATGCGTTCCCCGTCCGCGGAGAAATGGGACCGCAGGGGATATGCTCGGCATTTTTCGTCTGGATGCCCAGTTTAAGCCCGAAATTCGAGACATCGGCCCGCAGCAACTGCAAGCCCTTGAATGCGGGGTTCGAGCAGATCCCGGCCTTGCCCCAGCAGATGGGATCGAACCGGGCTATGTTGATTCCACAGCAGTAAACATAGGCCTTCGGCCCCAGTTCAGGCGCCTGGCGGATGATGATGTACAGATAGTCATTTTTATATTCAAAGGAACGCACGGTCTGAGGATTTTTCATGATGATCTCCATGCCCGGTGTCGAACAGATAACAAAACCACCGGGAACGCGGTTGGACGGATATTAAGGGCTGCTACGGCCGGTTACTGACTACCGGGTCTTTTTTTTCGCCTTGGATGATTTCTTGGTCACTGTCTTTTTTGGCGTCTTTTTTGCGACGGGTTTGGGCTTTGGCTTGGTCTCGCACACTTCAAGTTTTTTCTTCAGTTCATCGTTGCTCTGGTTTTGATCCTTCAGCATCTGTTCCAGTTTGGCGTTGTCCTGTTTGAGCTGCTCGGTTTCCTGTCTGGCCTTGTCCCGTTCCTGTCTGGCGCTGTTCGCCGTGTAAAAGCTCCAGATGAGGAGAATGGTCACCAGAACCGCGAGTGAAAAGAATATGAGCTTTGCCTTTTGTGCGTCGTCTTTTTCGTTCCTGTCAGGTCTATCCATCTGTTTTCATACCCTCCCTAAAGTAAAATAAATTCGAAATGTTCTCGTTAATGATACCGTTTTACTTCAAACCGTGAAAGCTCGACCGGCGTCCCCGGCGGAATACCGGCCTTCTGCATGGCGATGCTGATCTGGTATTCCACGGTATCCACGCCTTCGAGGTCGGGCAGGAGCAGGCCCCGGCGGGAACCCGACCGCACGATCACTCCATAGCGGCGGGGATCGAGCTCACTACGGTCATCTACCCGCTCCGGAGGCGTGAGGACGTCCACCGAATACTCGAGAGTGTCTAGTTCTCCAATGCACGTTGCCGGAAAACGGGGGTCGCAGGTCGCGGCGCTCACGGCATTCCTGATCACTTCGTGCGCCACATCGCGCTCTGTCGGCTCGAAGGTGCCGATGCACCCGCGAAGCATGCCCCGAATCTTCAGACAGACGAAGACCCCGGCCTGTTCTTTCATTTCCTGCGTGAGGTTCTCGTCGCGAACCTGCAGGACCTTGCCGTCGCGAATGTACAGCTCGACGGTCTCCCTGGCCAGTTTTACAAGAGGATGCATCACCTCTCCCGCTGAACGACATATTCTGTGAGGGTCGTGAGCTCCATGCGAGGCATCACATCTCCCGCTGTACCACGTAGTCGGCAAGCGCCATAAGAGCCCGGCGCGGCAATGAATTGGGGAACGCCATCAGCGCTGCCTTCGCATCATTGGAGAGCGACTGCGCAACGTCGAGCGCTTCTTCAACGGCGCCGTGCTTCGTCATCAATCCGAGCGTATACGTAAGATCGTTCTCGCTGACGGTATCGGCATCCAGAATATTTCTCAGGTTGTCCTTTTCCCCGGCGTTCGCTTTGCGCATAAGGTAGATGAGAGGGAGGGTTACCTTGCCTTCATCCAGGTCCTTGCCGAGGACCTTGCCGAGCTGCTTCTGGTCGGCCGCATAGTCGAGGGTGTCGTCGGTGATCTGGAACGAAAGGCCGAGCTTTTTGCCGTAGGCGGTGAGTGCGTCCTCCTGCGAGAGCGGCGCCTTGCTGACGATCGCGCCAAGCCGGCAGGCGGCCGAAATGAGCACCCCGGTCTTGCATTCCACGAGCCGGAAATACTCCGCCTCGGTGAGGTCCGCGTTCTGGATCTGGGTAAGCTGAAGGACCTCTCCCTCGGACATGGTGGTCGTGGTCTCGGAAAGGACATCCATGATCCGCTGATTCTGGATCCTGACAGCGTGATAGAGCGCCTTGGAGTAGAGGTAGTCGCCGACAAGGATGCTCGCCTGGTTCCCCCAGAGGGAGTTCGCCGAAGACCGGCCCCGTCGGACGTTTGCCTCATCGACAACGTCATCGTGCAGGAGCGAGGCGGTATGTATGTATTCCACGACGCTTCCGAGGAGATATTCGGCGCTGTGCTCGCGGTAGCCGCAAAGCCGGGCCGAGAGCAGGAGCAGCAGAGGCCGGAACCGTTTGCCGCCGGCTCCGAGGATATATTTGCTCACCTGCTGAATGAGCGGAACGTCGGTGCCCAGGCTCTCATGGATCCTGCTCTCCATTCGCTCCATGTCGGACTTGTATTCTTTTAGGACATCTTGAAGGGTGGTTGTCATGCGGTTATTTCCTGAGTGAAATCTGCATGAATAATAGGGGAGACGCCGAGTATTGTCAAGGGTTTTTGTGGATACGATATACGGTTTCGAGGGTCATTGCGCTCAATCCACCGGCTTATCGAGCGTTGTTTGAGAGGGAACTCGCTGTATACGCAAGCCCAGCATCGGCAGCGGGGAATGTGCTCACTCCAGATTTAGATTGCATTTCCGGGCGGCGAAGAATACTATAGGCAGCGAACCGCGGGTCCGATACCTCTTGGGCCGTCAAATTCTCTTCCCTTAACGGAGGCGATCATAATGTTAACTGCCGTAAAATCCCTGATGATCCTTTGTTGCGTGTCTATTGTTTTAGCCGTACATCCCTCCGCGGCTTCCACCCCGGCCGCGCAAGATGTTCAGCAAGACGCATGGGTATATTATGCCACCGACGAAGATGGCACTGCTTACGTTTTCAATCCTTCCAATATGGAGCGTCTGAAGGGCAATCTGGTCAAGGTGTGGGTGAAGGCGCTGTATTCAGAAAAGAACCAGAAATATACAGAAGGACAATTCCAGTGGGAGATAAATTGCACGAAGAGAACGATGCGCGGGGTTGCGGCAACCACGAAAAAGAAAGATGGAACGTCAGACTCGATCACGCAGGCTTCCGACTGGTCGTCTATTCCTGCTGAATCGACCGCCGAGACACTTTTTGAAAATGTGTGCCCTGGCAAGGATAAGAAGAAATAGAAAGGCTATTTCTGAGAAAGCCCGTTTTCGCGGAAAGATCTTCTGCGGCGGATCGCGACATCACGAACATCGCAGGGTCGCCCGTTTACAGGCTGTTGAAAATCTTCTTGCGCAGGCTAAAGCCTGCGGCTGCCAAATCGTATCGAATTGATTTTATACCAGGTAGCCGCACCCTTTAGGGTGCGTTTTGTATTGTCGAGGTCTTTTCCAACAGCCAGTCCTGCCTTTTGCTGCCTCGCTCATTTTCCTGTACTTCAAAAAATCGATGCCTTACAAAAACGGCTCTCAGGTCCAGTAGACTCTACAACTTCATCGCTTCGCTGGCTTCTGCCAGCGTTTTAGCGGCGATGGCCCGGGCCTTGCGCGAGCCTTCCTGAATGATCTCGGTGACCTTCTCCGGATGTGCTGCCAGTTCCTTCCGCCGGTCCTGCATGGGTTTGAGATAGGCGAGGAGGTGCTTCAGCAGTTCCTTCTTGTCATCCACGCAGCCGATCCCGGCGCGCCTGCACTCCACATTCACCTGGTCGCACCATTCTTTGGGGGCGAAGATCTTATTGAGAGCAAAGAGAGGGCAGATATCGGGATTGCCCGGGTCTTGCCGTCGGATACGCGCCGGGTCCGTGATCATCTGCATCACCTTCTTGGTGATGGCTTCCGGGCTGTCGGAAAGGTAGAGACAGTTGTTGTAGCTCTTGCTCATCTTGCGGCCGTCCGTTCCCGGCAGCTTGGGGTACTCGGTCATGAGCGGCTGCGGCTCGGGAAAGACCCCGCCGTAAAGCTGGTTGAACCTGCGGCAGATCTCGCGCGTCAGTTCCAGGTGGGGGAGCTGGTCGACGCCGACCGGCACGAAATGCGCCTTGTAGATGAGGATGTCGGCGGCCTGGAGCACGGGATAGCCGAGAAAACCATAGGTGTTCATCTCACGGTCCTGGATCTGGTCCATCTTTTCCTTGTACGTGGGAACACGCTCGAGCCAGGGGAGCGGTGTCGACATGGACAGGAGCACGTGGAGCACTGCGTGCTCGGGTACAAGGGACTGCTGGAAGAGCACGGACCTCTCGGGGTCGAGCCCGGCCGCAAGCCAGTCGATCACCATTTCGGTCCGGTACGCGCGAATGTTCGACGTATCGGCGTAGTTCGTGGTGAGCGCGTGCCAGTCTGCGATAAAGTAGTAACACTCGTACTGGTCCTGGAGTTTGCGCCAGTTGTCCAGGGCGCCCATGAGGTTCCCGAGGTGCAGGAGACCGCTCGGCTGCATTCCGCTTAAGACGCGTTGTTTGGGCATTGCAAATCCTTTATCAGTAGTCAGGAGCCAAAAATCAGGAGTCAGGAGTCAGAAGTCAGAGTCAGGATCAAACATAAATCGATTTTTTCTTCTGGGTGCTGTCTTCTGGCCCCTGTTCTTAAAAAATATCCCCGCCAAGCAACAGAGACAGGATCGGCCGGAGGACAGGAGTCATGATCTTTCCGAGCGCACCGAACATGATAAGCGCCATGAGAATGAGCGTACCATAGGGCTCGAGCCGGTAGTAGACGGCCGCTGGTTTGTCGGGGAGAAGCCAGTACACGACCCTGCTGCCATCGAGCGGCGGGATGGGGATCAGGTTCAAAACGGCAAGAACGACATTGATGACGACCCCGTAACCCAGCATCAGCGTGATGGGCAGCACGAACAAGTCCCAGGAAGCCTTGGGGAGCAGGGATTCCAGCGGCGGTAGCGCGACGCGCAAAAGGAAGGAGAATGCCAATGCCATGATCAGGTTGATGCCCGGCCCGGCAAGCGAGGACAATGCCATGTCCTTTTTTGGATTTTTGAAATTGTAGGGATTGATCGGCACCGGTTTGGCGTAGCCGAAGACCATCTTGCCGCTCGTGGCCACAAAGAGGAGGAGCGGCATGATGATGGTACCGAAAAGATCGATGTGCGAGATGGGGTTCAGCGTAAGTCGACCGTGGTCCCGCGCCGTATGATCGCCGAGCTTGTTCGCAACCCAGCCGTGCGACACTTCATGGAGCACGATGGCGAAAATGAGCGGGGGGGCCATGATAACGATTTTTTGTACAATACTCAGTTCGTCCATAAGATTTTATCCGTCTTAACCCGCCGTGGCATTA
This sequence comes from Nitrospirota bacterium, assembly GCA_049793155.1. Taxonomy (GTDB): domain Bacteria; phylum Nitrospirota; class UBA9217; order UBA9217; family UBA9217; genus JALNZF01. The sequence goes on along the minus strand of JBARBN010000109.1, from coordinate 3,238 downwards.
ATAACCAGGTAATTAAATTCTGCTCATAAATCAAGAATATTTCTCCCCAAGGAGTAAGCTTAGAATTTCCGATAATGACGCACGTGCGCTGCTATTTCCCGTCGGCGTACGGCACAAACTTTCCGTCCTGGACCTTTATGATGAACAGTTTCTTCAGCGCCTCGCCGGTTCCCGGGAAAGTGATCGTACCTGAAATGCCGGGATAGTCCTTCATCGCGAGCAGACCATCCCTGATGGCCAGGGGGGTGTCCTTGTGCTCTTTGAGGAGCGTGAGCACCATCATGGCTGCGTCGTAGGCCTGGGCCGCGAGTATGTCCGGCTCTTCCTGGTACGCCGAGCGGTAGGAGTCGATGACCGGTTTGATCACCGGGTCATTGCTCTCGGGAAAGAACCCGTCTATGAAGACCGCCCCATCGGCAAAACGGTCCGCCCGCTCGATCAAATCGGGTGAATGCCAGTCGTTGGACCCGATCATCGTGATGCCCTTGATGTTGTAAAAAGCGAGCTGGGGGATGAGCAGGCCGACCTTCTCTGCGTGACCGGGGAGGTACAGGGCATCAAAGCTCGGGGTAAACTCATTAAAGAGCTTTTTTCTCTCGAGGTCATCCTCGGGGATGACTATCCGCCGGGAGCGGAGATCGGCCTCGATGACCTTCCGCACATACGGGCCGAAGTCCTTCACGTCAGGCGGGTAGGCTATCATAGCGAGGATCTCCGCCTTCTGTTCCAGCTCCCTGGAGAAGAGGCGCGCCAGGTCCCTGCCGTAGGCATCGTCGGAGTAGATGATCACGAACTTTTTGAGATTGAGCTTGAGCGCGAACTGGGCTGCTGCCGCTGCCTGGCTGGAATTCGTCAGGGCGTTTCGAAACAACCAGGGACTGATCGTTCCAATACCTTCACCTGAAGCCGCCGGTGTAATGACCGGTATCTTCAGTTTTTCAAGGGAGGGAACGAGCGCTTCCGCCTCCTTTGTCAGCAGAGGCCCGATGGCCGCCACAATGTCCTTGGATGAGAGTTCGGAGAACGCTGCCACGGTCTTTTCCGGCACGCCTTCGGTGTCCTTTACCAGGAGCTCCACCCGGCTGTCGGGGGCCTGGAGATTGTACGTGTGAACCGCGAGTTGGATGCCCTTCAGCACCCGGTCTCCGAAAAAGGCAAGCTGGCCCGATTGAGGCAGGAGTGCGCCCAGATAGTATCGCGGCGAGGAGAGCCTGGAGGTGGCCTCATTCAGGAGCATCTCACCCCGCATTCTCTCGGGGTGACCGGGAAATTTTTCGAGAAAGCCTCTGCTCACCGAGGCGGCGTCGCGGAAATTCCGCTGTTCGATCAAAAGCGCTGCGAGCCGCAACCGGGAGATGTCCGAAGGGTACTTGGATCCCTCCGCAAGGGTCCTGAGCTCCTGTTCCGTCAGGTTCTTGTCGACGATCTCGCGGATCCGGTCGCGGTATCCGGACTTTTGGCGCTCGTTCTGAGCGGTATCGGCGAGCGACAAGAGTTCCTTAACCGCGGGCAAAAAGTTCTTTTTTGTTAAATACGCAACGGAGAGGACCTCCGCGATACGTCTGAGTTGCGCCGGATTGGTGATCTTGCCCCGGTCCTCGAGGTTCGCAATGGCAAGGTCGTATTCCTTGAGCTCAAAGTAGCACAGGCCGAGTTTGTAGCGCGCCTGGATAATGAACGGAGAGGAGGGGAATTTCTCGATGATTTCCTTGTAATAGCTCAGCGCCCGCTGGTAATCCCGCTGCGTAAAGCGCACCTCGCCCTGAAGATAGAGCGCCCGGTCCCGGTATCTGCTCGCCGGGAAACGGGAGAAAAAGACATCTACGGTCTTCGAGGACTGGTCGTACTGTTTTTTGGAAAACAGGGAGTCGGCCTGGTCGAGGAGTTCCCGGGCATTCTTTTCCCATACCGGTTCCGGTGACAGTTTAGGAGCGCAACCCGCGGAGATCAGCACAGACAGGCAGAGGAGTACGGACAGGATGAACGCGGCTGTTGAACAAATACGCCTGAACGACATCTGTTATTTCCCTTTTTTTGCCGCTGCCTCGGCTATTGCCGCCTTGTTCTTTGCCTTCAGGGTCTCATCCTTGCGTTTGCGCTTGCGTTTCAGTTCTTTCTGTCTTTCCCGCATCTGGTGGTTCTCCTTTCAACTGATAATATGTCTTATAAGCCTGCACACTATAACGAAGATGGACCGATTTGTCAATAAGAGAGAGCACGAAAAACAGGAAGAGATGTCGGGGGCCGGATTCAAATAGACAGCAAATTCAGCTTGTGTTCTGTCATTCCGTCCGCCAACTTCTGTTGTCTGATTTTTCGCTTGATTTATTTTACGTGATAGATTAGATTAAAACTCCCAACTCGAGTGGGCGAGTAGCTCAGCTGGGAGAGCACCGCGTTCGCAATGCGGGGGCCGAGGGTTCGATCCCCTTCTCGTCCACCAATTATTCAACAAGTTGCAAGACAGGTTTCGCTTCACACGCTTTGGACTGTTCCGAAATTGTTCCAATCCTGTCCAGTGTCTCAACCCCATCCCGCAAACTCTCCGAATAATGGTGCGCGTAACGCTGTGTCATAATAGGTGATTTGTGGCGCAGCAACTTCTGCACTTTGTAAAGATCGACACTAGCCTGAACAAGCCTTGTTGCAAAGGTATGGCGCAGATCGTGAAACCTGCAATGCGCGATCTTTGCCAGCTTGACCGTACGCGTAAAAACCTTCAAAACGTTCCTGCCGTCAAACTCTTTACCTTCGATGTCATAAAAGACAAGACACGATGCAATTGACCTGACCTTGTATCTCGCTTTTAATACTTCCAAGACCTGTTCGTTAAACGGCTGAGTGTCTTTACCCTTGTTCTTCTGTTCCAAGATGGTAAGCGTTTTCCTGAAGAGATCAACCTTGTCCCACTTGAGAGCAAGAATTTCGGACCGCCTCCAGCCGGTATTTACGGCGAAAATGATGATCTCCCGTAACCAGAGAGGGGAGACGGCTAGAAGCTTTTCCTGTTCTTCAAAGGTGAGCCAGCGTTCAACCTGATTATTGACCCGCTCCCGTGAAACGCGAGAGACCGGGTTGTACTCCATCCACTCCCACTCCTTGACTGCAAGGTTGAAGGCATGACTTATGAGGCAAAGATCCCGGTTGACTGTACTGGGTTCTACACCCTCATCCCTTCGTTTCACCTTGAAATCAGCAATGGCTTTTGGACTCATTGCAGAGAGCACGACATCACCAA
>JBARBN010000108.1:0-13105 GCA_049793155.1 Nitrospirota bacterium | reverse complement strand
GAAAAATGCCGATAAAAAGACAGAGGCATCGGTGCTTGGCATGCTGCTGCCCAAGACGGTACTGCGGCGGCACCTCGATCTTCTTGCCTCGGCCGGTATTGATCCGCAGGTCATTGTACCTTCCTATCTCGGCCTCTATTTTGTTTCGAAGATGGTCCCCGTGGAGGGAAGTGCCGTCCTGATCGACGGCGGCGACCTTTGCACAAAGTCAGGAAGTTCGATAACGGCCTGCAGGAGCTTTTCGAGCGTTCAGCCCACAGCGGCGATCAGCCACACGCTGAAGGCGATCGAAGGCGACGGCGGCGAGCAGGTGGAGAGGGCATACCTGTTGTCCCCGAACGACCGGCTGAGCGCATCGCTTGCCGACCTCGGAGTTGCCGTGGAGTATGTTACACCTGAGTTCAAGGGGAAGAAGGCCGACGATCCGGTGAGTCTCGGGCTCGCGTTGTCCGAGCAAACCAATTTCCGCAAGGGGGAGTTCGCGTATCGCATGGTCGACATAGGCATACGCAAGAGAAAACGCACCCTTATTATCGCCGGTATTATTGCGGTGGCGCTTGTCGCGGCGAACATCGGAGTAAAGTCGTACCTCGTCGAGTCCAGCTACGGGAAGCTCGATCGCGAGATCAACGCGATATACCGTCAGACTTTTCCTGACGCCAAGGTCATTGCCGACCCCGTGCGACAGCTTCGCACCAGGCTTGACGAAACAAAAAAGAAGTTCGGAGTGCTCGGCACGGGGATGTCGGCGCTCGATGTAATGAAGGCGGTGACCGAGGGGATTCCCAAGGAGGTCCGGGTGAGCTTTCAGGAGTTCAACATGGAAGGGGACCGGCTGAAGCTCCAGGGCGAGGCGGCGACTTTCGATTCCATGGACAAGATGAAGGCCGAGCTCCAGAAATCGCCGCTGTTTGCCGAGGTAGCTGTGCTGGACACGCGCATGGGAGTGGACAACAAGGTGAAATTCCGTTTCGAAATAAGATTAAAACAGACGTTGTGAACGTGGGACCATATCCAGGGGTATTCCTTGAAACTGGAACAAAGAGATAAAAAAACGCTCATCATCGGCGGGATAGCAGCGGCGATCATCCTGCTCTATGTATTCGTGGTGTCTCCGCTGACGTCCGATCTGGCCCGAAAACGCGAGCTGCTCCCGAAGAAGGAACGGGACCTGGTGGAGATGCGCGTGCTCAAGGACCAGTACCTTGAGATGCAGAAGCGCCTGCAGCAGGCACAGGCCGCTGCCGCGAAGCGCGGCCCGCTGCTGACCGAGATCGAGAATATCACCAAACGGGCGAATCTGGCCAGTAAAATGGTATCGCTCAAGCCGCAGGAGGGCGTCCAGACCGAGGAGTTCAAGGAGAGCATCGTCGAGATAAGACTCGATAGCGTTACGCTCTACGATATCGTGAATTACCTCTATCAGCTCGAGCAGGACGGGCTTCGGATCAAGAAGCTGAACTTCAAGCCCCGGTTTGATAATCCCAAAGTGCTGAACGCAACGATCCTTGTTTCAAGCGCCGGATAGGACAGCGAACTATTCCAAATCATGCCAGACAAAAAATCACTCATCCGTTGGCTGTCATTTACCGTGTATTTTGTCGCGGTATTTCTGGTCTTCCTTCTTCTGCTCTTTCCCTTTGACCGGGTCAGGACAAGGCTGGAATCCGAGGTCCGCCTGCGTTCGCCGCTTGATCTCTCCGTCGCGCGCATTTCGCCTCGCTTCTTTAACCGCTTTGTGCTGTCCGATGTGGTCGTCTCGGATAAGAGTGGAAAGATTCTGTTCGAGAGCCCGTCTGTAAGGACCACGGTCTCGCTATTCAAGCTGCTTCGCGGTCGGACCTCGCTCGATATGAAGGCGCAGGCCTACGGCGGAGAACTTCTTGTGAAGACGCAGCTGGGACCGGCTCTGCAGTCCCTTCTCGTTGATGCCAATGGACTGGATATCGGATCCTATGCACTGCTGAAGAATCTAGGATTAAAGATTTCAGGCAAGTTGGGCGGAAACTTCGAGATGACCGGCGATTCGGGCAAAGGGCGGCTGTGGTTCAAGGGTTTGGCCTCCCGCGAATTGAAGATACAGGGATTTTCCATCCCGGATCTTGACTTTGAGCAGTGCTGGCTTGAGGCGGATATCAAAGGGGACCGGCTGACGATAAAAAAGCTGGAGCTCGAGGGCAAGGAACTCAAGGTCCGATGTCTGGGGGACCTGGTCCTGCGCGAGCGCGGCACGCTCAACCTGACGATAAAGCTCAAACCATCGGAGCGTCTGGCGAGGGAGCAGGCGGGGATCATTTCTCTTTTAAAGAACAAGGACGCCGAGGGGTTCTACCAGTTCAGTCTCGGCGGCACGCTTTCCGAGCCACTGCCGAGGCTGTAGCTTTACGACCATTAAAATTTGAACAACAGCTCCGTATACGCGCCATGACGGGTGACCGTTACCCAGTCCAGGGTCGATTGCACTGTGGCGCCATCTGCGAAGTAGATCGTATCGGTCCCGTTGCCCGCATAGAGGTACATATACCGATACCCTGCCAGCAGTTCCACGTTCTCCGAGAGCACATATATCAACCCCAGCGAAGCCTCGTATCCATACCCCTTGTTTGACTTCTGAATAAAGTTCGGCGACTGAAGCCGGAAATCCGACGGATTCGTGCCGGCGCGCAGGTTCCAATAGCCGTCCCCCTTATAGTCCACATAGGGATAGACCGAGAGCGCACCCGTATACGAAAAGCCATTTCCCAGCTCTGCCTGGCGTAATACTCCCACCTTCAACATAGTCCATGAAAAGTCATACGTAGAATTGAGCACCTGGTTCGCCGGGAATGGCCCGAGTAAAGGAAAGATGGTCCCTTCGAAGGGTAGGGAAACGGTTTGCACGGCATTTGTCATTCGAAGGTTGTCTTCGTAATGGAGAAAACCCAGGACAAGACCCCAGGGACCGGCCTGCCTATCAGCGAACCGTTTTGTATTGTAGTAGAAGTTGATGCCCCAGAGCCGTACATCACCGTCGAGGCTGTTCGTTGACCTGGAAAATTCAAGACCTCCTCCTGATGACGGAAGAAAACGGTCTGTATCTGTCCCATGGCCGCCTGTGATCGATCCGTAGCCATACACAACATCGAATGCAAATCCCGGGGCTACATTTCCACCTGCCGTTGCGATGACCATGGGACTGTCTATCTTTCGATAATCCAGCCTTGACTCGATCTTGCCAGGCGTTCCAGCGCTTATCCCGGAATTTGCAAGTTGCGTGGTATAAGGAAAGGATATCTGCCACTTCGCATCCGCCTGGGAGAACCATCCCTGGACCCCGAGGGCCGCATTGATCTCCCGGTCGTCATCACCCTGGCCATCGACATAACCGGCAAAGCACAGGGGCGGGAATAGAAAAAGTATCAGGGAGAGAAGCAAAGTTGCTTTTCTGATTACCACGAGCACCTCTTTATTTTCAACAGACAAAAAGTGACTTCACAGCGGTATTTTACGATTGGCTCGAATAATAACGGTTAGAAGTTCCTTTGTCAAGATTTGAATAAGCCGGTCTTTCATTGATCTGGCGGACTCTTCCCGTGACGACTTTTCCCGCGTCGTCAGGTACGTTTTGTGCCTATTTTCTACACCCATGATTAAAAGTGCGTCGTTATAATTTGGTCGTTTACTTATAATCCAATACCACTTACCGGCAAAGTCAGGCCTGAAATCAATGCATTGATGAGAAGATCGCAACGATGTTAATCCTGGCACAAGCATTGCTATATACATGATTAATACAATCGGCTGAAAGAATTAATCAGAAGGCTCGTGACGCCGGGGGACAACCACTCCCCGCCGGACGCGAGAAAACAATTTGCTGGAAAAGGAGAATGACATGAGACAGATAGCGGTCTATGGAAAGGGCGGCATCGGCAAATCAACAACAACACAGAATACGGTTGCCGGCCTGTCGCAGGCGGGATACAAGTGCATGATCGTGGGTTGCGATCCTAAGGCAGACGCAACAAGGCTCATACTTCACGCAAAGGCACAGACAACGGTGATGGATCTTGCACGGGAACGCGGAACGGTTGAAGACCTTGAGGTCAATGAGGTGCTTCTGACCGGATTCAACGGCATCAGGTGCGCCGAGTCGGGCGGTCCCGAGCCAGGCGTCGGCTGCGCAGGTCGCGGAGTGATCACTGCCATCAACTTCCTTGAAGAGAACGGGGCGTATGATGCGGACACAGATTTCGTCTTTTACGATGTGCTCGGCGATGTTGTCTGCGGCGGCTTTGCCATGCCGATGAGAGAGGGCAAGGCAAAAGAGATCTACATCGTGACATCCGGCGAGATGATGGCCATGTATGCGGCGAATAACATCTCGCGAGGCATCCTCAAATATGCGCACAGCGGGGGCGTCAGACTGGGCGGGCTGATATGCAACAGCAGAAAGACGGACAAGGAATATGAACTGATCTCAGAACTCGCGAAAAAACTTGGTACTCAGTTGATACATTTTGTGCCGAGGGACAACCAGGTGCAGAGGGCCGAGCTCAGAAGAATGACGGTCATCGAATATTCTCCGGAACACCCGCAGGCCGAAGAATACAGGATACTCGCCAAAAAGATCGCGGACAACAGGGACCTCGTCATCCCCACTCCCATCTCAATGGACGAGCTGGAAGCGCTTCTCATGGACTTCGGCATCATGGAGAACGAGGAAGCGGTGGCGTAATTCGAATACGGATTTGAATTACGAATGACGGTAGCCGCAGGCTTTAGCCTGCGCAGGAAGGAGATCCCATGAGCACTGAAGTGAAAGACAAAGAGATCAAGGATGCGAAACCTGTGAGCGGGAAGATCAGAGATACCCAGAAGATGATCGAAGAGATCCTGGATGCGTACCCGGAAAAGTCGAAGAAGGTGCGGGCGAAACATCTCGCCGCCAACGACCCCACGGGCCAGTGCAGCTCCTGCCAGGTCAAGTCTAACGTCAAGTCACGGCCCGGCGTCATGACCGTGCGCGGTTGCGCGTACGCGGGCGCCAAGGGCGTGGTGTGGGGCCCGGTAAAGGACCAGATCACCGTCAGTCACGGTCCGGTAGGCTGCGGCCAGTATTCCTGGTGGTCGCGCCGGAATTACTATAACGGTCAGACAGGCATCGACGCCTTCGGCACCATGCACATCACGACCGACTTCCAGGAAAAGGACATCGTGTACGGCGGGGACAAGGGCCTTGATCTGGCCCTGAAAGAATTAAAAGGACTCTTCCCGCTCGGACGCGGTATAGGCATCCTTTCCGAGTGTCCCGTGGGTCTTATCGGCGACGACATCGAAGCGGTGTCTAAGCGGGTGGCAAAGGAAATGGGCATCCCGATCGTGCCGGTGAGGTGTGAGGGCTTTCGCGGGGTCTCGCAGTCCCTCGGCCACCATATTGCCAACGACACCATCAGAGACTACGTGCTTGGTAAGGGCGAACTCGCGAAGACCACTCCGTACGACGTGAACCTGATCGGCGACTACAACATTGGCGGGGATGCGTGGGCTTCGAGAAAGATACTGGAAGAGATGGGCCTGCGGGTCATTGCACAGTATACCGGCGATTCGACGATCAACGAGCTCGGCATTGCAACCAAGGCCAAACTGAACCTGATCCACTGCTACCGGTCGATGAACTATATCTGCCGGCACATGGAGGAGACCTACGGCATTCCGTGGATGGAGTTCAACTTTTTCGGCCCCACGAAGACCTACGAAAGCATCAGAAAAATAGCCGCGAAGTTCGACGAGAAGATCCAGAAGAACGCCGAGGCCGTGATCGCAAAGTATAAGCCGCTCATGGACAAGGTGGTGGAGCAGTACCGCCCGAAGCTCGAAGGCAAGAAGGTGATGCTCTACGTCGGCGGTCTCCGTCCGCGCCATACCATCGGCGCTTACGAAGATCTCGGCATGGAAGTGGTTGCCTCGGGCTATGAGTTTGGTCACAGCGACGACTATAAACGCACGTACCCCGACATGAAGGAAGGCGCGGTGATCATGGATGACGCGACCTTGTATGAACTGGAAGAATTCACCAGAAGGCTTAAGCCGGACATGGTCGGTTCGGGTATCAAGGAGAAGTACTCGTATCATAAGCTCGGCGTGCCCTTCCGCCAGATGCACTCCTGGGACTACTCAGGTCCCTACCATGGGTTCGACGGGTTCCCGGTCTTTGCGCGGGACATGGACATGACGGTGAACAGTCCCACGTGGAGCTTGATACGAAGAAAGAAATAATTAAATTTCTTTGACACGGATTTACACTGAGAAGAGCTATGAAAGAACAGGATCAAAGAAGTCTTATCCGTGAAAATCATAGCCGTTCATCCGCCCCTTCCGTGTCAGAGGTTTGGCGTTTGGCTGTTTTTCAACGAAGGGATAAAGAATCAAATTCTTTGACACGGATTTACACTGACAAAAGCTATGAAGGGGCATGATAAGACAAGGGACGTATCCGTGAAAATCATAGCCGTCGTCCGCCCCTTCAGTGTCAAAGATCTTTTTGTCTTTTGTTTTGATGTCCGAGATTAAAACAGGTTGGGAGGGTTTCATCATGAAAGTCAAAGACCATAGCGAGCTATTCAAACAGAAGGACTACCAGGAGCAGTTCGCGCGCAAGAAGGAGTTCGAGAACTGCTGGCCGGCGGAGAAAGTGAACGAGGTCTCCGAATGGACCAAGACCGAGGAGTACAAGGAACTCAATTTCAAGCGCCAGAATATCAAGATCAATCCGGCGAAAGCCTGTCAACCGCTCGGCGCCGTCTTCTGCGCCTCGGGATTCGAAGGTTCCATGCCGTTCGTACAGGGTGCCCAGGGATGCGTGGCCTATTTCCGGAGCCACCTCGCCCGTCACTTCAAGGAGCCCTTTGCCGCGATCTCTACGTCCATGACCGAGGATGCGGCGGTGTTCGGCGGTCTGAACAACATGCTTGAAGGCCTTGAGAACGCCTATGCCCTCTACAAACCCAAGATGATCGCGGTCTCGACGACCTGCATGGCGGAGGTGATCGGCGATGATCTGAACGCATATATCAGGACCGCTCGCGAGAAGGGTGTGATCCCCCAGGACCTGCCGGTGCCGTTCGCGCACACGCCGAGTTTCGTGGGTTCCCACATCGTGGGCTACGACAACATGCTGAAGGGTATCCTGAGTATGCTCTCCACGGGCAAGAAGGGCGCATCGAACGGGAAGATCAACGTTATTCCGGGCTTCGATACCTATACCGGGAACTATCACGAGATCAAGCGGCTGATGGCCCTGATGGGCATCGAGTTTACGCTTCTTGCTGATGTGAGCGATACGTTTGATTCTCCGAACACGGGCGAGTACAAGCTCTACCCCGGCGGCACGCCGCTCCCGGAAGCCATGGACGCGGTGAATGCACTTGGAACGGTCGCACTCCAGAAGTATTCTACCATGAAGACCATGGATTATATCCAGAAGGAGTGGGGCCAGAAGACGCTCACGCTTTCTCCGATCGGCATCAAGAATACCGATGCGTTCTTTGCAGAGCTCTCCAAGCTTACCGGCAAGCCGGTACCGGCGGCGGTGGAGGCGGAACGCGGCAGGGTAGTAGATGCCATGGTCGACTCCCATCCCTATGTGCACGGCAAGCGGTTCGCCCTTGTCGGTGACCCGGACATCCTGCTGGGTATGATGAGCCTCATCATGGAGATGGGCGGAGAGCCGGTGCATATCGTTTGCACCAACGGGGACAAGAACTTCGAGGCGGAGGCGAACGAGCTTCTCGCGTCGAGTCCCTTCGGCGCTCATGGTACGGTCTATGCCGGTAAGGACATGTGGCACCTGCGTTCGTTGTTGTTTACCGACCCCGTGGACGTCCTGATCGGCAACTCGTACGCAAAGTTTCTGACACAGGACACGGGAACGCCATTGGTCCGGGCAGGGTTTCCGATCTTCGACCGGCACCATTTGCATCGCCAGACGATCATCGGATACCAGGGCGCACTGAACCTCGTGACCATGCTGGTGAACACGGTGCTTGATGTGCTGGACCGGACGACCGAGGGTTCGGCGAGCTTTGATGTGATCAGGTAAATGCGCCCCTCACCCCCGCCCTCTCCCCGGGAGGTAGAGGGTGCTGAAATTCTCTCTCCCCAAGGGGAGAGGATTAAGGTGAGGGGGACAGTGTCTCAATTGGTGATCGTTATGCATGACATCGTAATTACGGGCATATATTTCTTCGTTATCGCCTTTATGTATTCCACGGTGGGGCACGCGGGGGCGTCCGGATACCTGGCAACGATGGCGCTGCTTTCATTCACGCCGGATGTCATGAAACCGACCGCTCTGGCGCTCAACATTATCGTTGCGCTGGTCACGACCATCCGCTTCGCCACGGCGGGTCATTTTTCCTGGCGTCTATTCTGGCCTTTTGCGCTCGCATCAGTCCCTATGGCGTATATCGGCGGCGGGTTGGCGATGCACACAACGGTATATAAAGTACTGGTAGGCATAGCGCTGGTGTTCGCGGCCATACATCTCATTCTGCGGAGCAGCGTCGCTTCGGATGACGGAGAGCTGGCCGGATACCCGGGTATTGGGGCATCACTCGCAGTGGGAGGAGGCATCGGATTTCTTTCGGGCCTAACGGGGGTCGGGGGCGGCATCTTTCTTAGCCCGGTCCTTATCATTCTCCACTGGGCGGGACTCCGGAGAACAGCTGCCGTGTCCGCGGCTTTTATCCTGCTGAACTCGATCTCCGGTTTGGCGGGATACCTTCACAAGGGCGGTGCGTTCCCCGATCACATCGCCTTCTGGTCCATGGCAGTGATTTCAGGGGGGCTCATCGGCTCGACATTGGGGGCAACAAAACTCAACAGTCCGGCTCTGAGAGTATTGCTCGGTGTTATGCTCGTTTTTGCCGGGTTAAAGCTGGTGATCTGAAAAAAGTGGTTTTCAAAACGGAACATGCAGGCGTGCAACGGAGCATTCCATGGTAAGCACCATCGACAAATTGACTGCAGACGGCTGTTCCACCGGCGACAAGAATAAGGTCTGCCGCTCCCGAGGGGGCGAGTCCTGCGCCTTTGACGGCGCGATGATCGTGCTCCAGCCCATTGCCGACGCGGCGCACATCGTACATGGATCGATCGCCTGCTGCGGAAATACCTGGGAAGGCAGGGGAACGCAGTCGTCCAAAGGCGAGTTGCATACCATGGGTTTTACGACAGACATGGGTGAGATCGACATTGTCTATGGCTCGGAAGAGAAGTTGATGAATGCGATAAGGCGGACATTCGAGGCAGTCAGGCCCAAGGCGGTCTTCGTGTACTCAACCTGCGTGAGCGGGCTCACCGGCGAGGACATCGATGCTATCTGCAAACGTGCCGGGAACGAGCTCAATATCCCCGTCATTCCCGTGAACGCTCCGGGATTCGTCGGGCCGAAGAACTTGGGGAACCGGATCGCCGGGGAAGTCCTGCTCGAACATGTGATCGGGACCGGCGAAACGCCCGTTCTGACCCATACCGACATCAACCTGATCGGTGAATATAATATCGCGGGCGACCTCTGGCTGGTAGAGCCGCTTCTCGCCAGGGCCGGGATCCGGATACTTTCGAAGATCACGGGTGATTCGACGTTCGAAGAGATCACGTGGGCGCACCAGGCCAAGTTGAACGTGGTCGTTTGCAGCCGCGCGCTTATCAACGTTGCCAGGGAAATGGAGCGGAAATACGGGATACCCTTTGTGGAGGTGTCTTTCTTCGGAAGCACGGAGATCGCAAAGGCCTTGAGGAGGATAGCCTTCACGCTTCAAAGCAGGGTCGGCCGTGATGAACCGAGCCTGACGTCCACGGTTGAAGACCTTATCAAGGTCGAAGAAAAAAAACTCAAGCAGCAGCTTAAATCCTATCAACATCTGCGCGGCAAAAAGGCCGTGCTGTACACCGGCGGCGTCAAGAGCTGGTCCTTCATCTCGGCCCTCCACGACCTGGGCATTGAGATCGTTGCCGTAGGAACAAAAAAGAGCACGGTCGAAGATGAAGAAAAGATGAAGGAGATACTGGGCCCCGATGCGCCGCTCGTGGAGGATGTGACGCCGAAGAACCTGCTTCGGCTCTTAAAGGAGCGGAACGCCGATATCCTCATTGCGGGCGGACGGAACCAGTACCTGGCGATCAAGGAAGGCTATCCCTTCGTGGACGTCAACCAGGAGCGGCATACTCCTTATGCGGGATATCTGGGGCTCGTGAACCTGGCGGAGCAGATCAGCAACAGCCTGTGCTTCTATGAGAGAAGCAACTGCGGAATACGCGATGCGGATCCGACCCTCACCCCAGCCCTCTCCCACGAGGGGAGAGGGAGAAAACAATCCGAGATCGTAAACCCGAAATCCGCAGTCCTGATCGATCCGATAAAACACTCTCCGTCGATCGGTGCGGCAATCGCGTTACAAGGCATCGACCGTGCACTGCCGATCATCCATGGAGCCCAGGGCTGCACGTTCCTCGGCAAGGTGCTCCTGACCAAACATTTCCGCGAGCCCATCGCGCTTGCAACGAGCAAGCTCTTTGTGGAAGACGTGGTCATGGGGAGCGAGGAGAAGCTGACGCAGGCCATTGACGGGTTCATCGAGAAGAACAAACCCGCCCTCATCGGGGTCCTTTCCTCGGGTCTGTCGGAAGTGAAGGGGGATGATGTTGAATCAGCAGTCAGGAGACAGGAGTCAGTAGTCAGGAGTAAAGCAGGAAAGACCACGATCATCCATATTCCGACTCCTGATTTTGACGGCGGGCTGGAGACCGGGTACGCAAGGGCGGTGGAAGCGGTAATACAGAGTATCGGGCCGGAAGTTCCCCCGATCAGTTCATTCGAGGGCAGGCTCCGTTCGGAGTCAAGAACGATCAACATCATCGCAGGATCGCATCTCACTCCGGCAGATTTCAGCGAGATCAGGGAGATCGTCGAAGACTTTGGCATGAGAGCGATCATTCTCCCGGACCTCTCCTGCCTGGACGGCAGCATACATGATTTTTCTCCCCTGGCGCAAGGGGGGACGGGCATGGCGGAAATGACAGCCATGGCCGATGCCTCGTTCACGTTCGGGCTGGGCATGAGCATGGAACCGACGGCGAAGCTGCTGCAGCAAAAGTTCGGGATCGGGTACCGGATGTTCGACAGCACGGCCGGGCTTGCTGATTCTGATCTTCTGATGCAATGGCTCACCGAGTTGAGCGGAAGACCTTTGCCCGCCAAATATGGGCGGCAGCGAAAGGTCCTGGTCGATGTTATGAGGGACGCGCACTTTTACTTCGGAGGCAGGAAGATCTGCATCGCTCTCGAACCGGACCTGGCGGTCCAGACCTCAACGTGGTTGGATGAAATGCGGGCCGCAGTAGAGTTGGCGGTGATCCCCACGCTTTCGAACGCAGCCGACCGGATCCGTGCCCGTGAAGTGCGGATCGGCGATCTGCATTCCATCGTGGGTGAGTATGACGCGATCATCTCGAGTTCACATGCGGAGAATACGGCAAAGAGGCTCGGTATTCCGTTGTACGAGCTGGGGTTCCCGGTATACAAAACCTTCGGATACACATCGAAGGTCACGGTCGGCTACCGGGGAACGCTCACGATGGTCAGCGAGATGGCGAATTTACTGATGAAAAAGCATTAAAACGTTCCCCCTCATCCCTTCCTTCTCCCCCAAGAGAGAAGGTGATGTTGCTTCCTCTCCCCTGAGGGGAGAGGACGGAGGTGAGGGGGTATTCGGGAGGATTTGCGATGAAAGTCGCGTTCGCTACCACAGATGGAAAACTTGTTGACGAACATTTTGGCAGGGCGGGCATGTTCGCGATCTACGACATAGCGGAGACAGGCCATCGATTCGTCGAGATGCGCAAGTTCGCAGATGGCATGGACATGGCGGTCGTCGATACCAAGGACATGGGTGCGCTGCATGATGACGCGGTCCAGAACAAGGTTGACCGATTGTCCGATTGCAAACTCATTTATCTCACCGAGATCGGCGGCCCGTCCGCGGCGCGGCTCGTGAAGAAAGGCATCATGCCGATGAAGATGAAAGAGATCGTTTCCATCGAGAGCGCCCTTGGGCAGCTGCTGGATACGATCAAGAAATCACCGCCGCCATGGCTGAGGAAGGCATTACACAAAACATAGTTCGGAGTTCATAGTTCGGAGTACAGAAAAAACAGGAGGTAACAAACCATGAAAATGATCAGAGCATTCATACGGCCGGAAAAGGAACAGGAAGTCGTTCTGGCACTCGAGGGCGCAGGTTTTCCCTCCCTTACCAAGGTCCCCGTGTTCGGACGCGGCAAGCAGAAAGGATTGACGGTCGGCCCGGTCCATTACGACGAGCTGCCGAAGACACTCATCATGACGGTCATTGATGACAAGGACCTCGACAAGGTACTGAAGGTGATCCAGGACAAGGCCCGCACCGGGTTTATCGGGGACGGGAAGATATTCGTCAGCCCTGTCGAAAATGCCTACACGGTGAGGACCGGAGAAGCGGTGCTGTAGCAATGCGGAATGTGAACATAAATTACCTCCCCTTCAAGGGGAGAATTAAGGTGGGGATGGGTTTTGCTGCTTCGGCGATAGACCCATCCTCACCCCAGCCCTCTCCTTGAAGGAGAGGGAGTTTAATTGCGGCTGGAAGGCCGCGCAATGGAGGCATAACGCCATGAAAGAGATAACTGCAATCATACGCCGGGACAAGCTTCATGAAACGAAACGGGCACTCGACAATCTCGGTTATCCCTCGCTCACGATCCAGAGCGTCGATGGCCGGGGCAGGCAGCGGGGTGCCATGTGCGCGGAGATGGACTCGGAAATGCCGGACAGTTACTGTACCGCGGTGAAGCTCAAGCCCACACCCTCGACCTACGCGCTCGACCATACGCTGCCGAAGATCGCGCTCTTTGTGCCGAAGCGGCTGCTCACGATCGTGGTGCCCGATGACGTAGTGACAACTATCGTCAAGTCCATCATCAAGGTGAACCAGACCGGCAAGGCGGGGGATGGCAAGATCTTCGTCTCGCCCATTGAGGGAGCGCTTCGCGTGAGGACCGGTGAGAAGAACGGAGAAGCGATAGCGTA
>JBARBN010000107.1:0-3595 GCA_049793155.1 Nitrospirota bacterium | reverse complement strand
ATTTCCTGAACAAGTATTCGGCCGAGGTGCGGAAGGGGTTGCTCACGATCTCCGATGAGGCCATGGACATTCTGATGAAATCCCCCTGGAAGGGAAATGTGCGGGAGCTGGAGAACGTGATCGAGCGAGCGGTGATCTACGCTGATGGCGGCGTGATACGGGCTCAAGACCTCGGCATCAGCGAATCGAGCATTCTCGAGGCCCTTGCAGAGCATGTACCGATGGACGGCCCTCTCCAGGATATTGCTGCAGCGGCCACGCGCATCGCGGAGTCCCGCCGCATCAGGCAGGTGCTGAAGCAGACCGGGGGGAATAAGTCCCGTGCTGCAGAAATTCTCCAGGTGAGCTACAAGACCCTTCTCACGAAGATCAAGGACTACCATCTGGAGGAGAAGGGGGAAAACTGAGAAGTCAATGTTCGGCACTCAACGCTCCCCTGGACGTTGCTGATGAATCTATTCAAACCATATAACCCTCATGGATAAAATACCTGTTAATAGCAAAAAAGAAATTGAAAAACTTGTCAAAGAGATCAACGAGCATAATTACCGCTATCATGTCCTTGACGCCCCGGTCATCTCCGATGCGGAATATGACAGAATGTTCAGAAGTCTGAAAGAACTTGAAGACTCATATGGTTACGTCCTGCCGGATTCTCCCACGCAGCGTGTTGGCGCGCCTCCGCTTGATAAATTTGAAAAAGTAAAACATGCCGAGCCTATGCTCTCGCTTGACAATGCCTTCTCGCTTGACGAGGTCCGAGAATTCGACGAACGCGTAAAAAAAGAGTTGAAGAAGAAAGGGCTTGATTCCGCCGAAGAAATCGAGTACACGGTTGAACCCAAGTACGACGGACTTGCAATGGAACTGACATACAAGAAGGGTCTTCTTGAGCGGGCAGCCACGCGAGGTGATGGATATGAGGGCGAGGATGTAACGACGAACATCAGGACCGTCAGGGCAATCCCGTTGAAGATCGAAGGCGTCGATATACCAAGCCAAATCGATCTTCGCGGCGAGGTTTATTTGGACAGGGAAGATTTCGAGAAACTGAACAGGGATCGCGAGCAGAACGAGGAATCCTTGTTCGCTAATCCACGAAACGCGGCAGCCGGTTCCGTACGCCAGCTTGATTCTTCGATTACTGAAAAGCGAAAGCTCCACATGGCCTGCTACGGAGTCGGGGCAATGAAGGGTATTGATTTTAAGAGTCAGGCGGATTTAGTGATCTGGCTTAGCAAGGCTCATTTCCCGACTCCACAGCGGTTTGTTGTCGTCAAGGGGATAGACGCGGTTGCGGAACAGATTAAGAAGATAGAAGAGGACAGGCCGAAACTGCCATTTGAAGCCGATGGCGTCGTCATCAAGGTCAACGATTTCAATCTTCAGAAGGAACTTGGTTATAAAACCCGTGAGCCGCGCTGGGCTATCGCGTACAAATTTCCGGCGCATCAAGGCACGACGATCATCGAGGATATCATCGCGAGCGTAGGCCGTACAGGCGCCATCACGCCGGTTGCAGTGATGAAACCCGTACGCATCGGCGGGGTCACCGTCTCGCGATCGACGCTTCATAACTGGGACGAAATCAAACGCAAGGACATCCGTATCGGAGATACCGTGGTCGTGGAGCGTGCGGGGGACGTGATTCCCCATGTGGTGGCCGTTATCACGGAAAAAAGGACCGGCAATGAACAACAATTTCATCCGCCGAAGCACTGCCCGGTATGCGGTTCCCACGTTGTGCGGGAGGCAGGCGAAGTGGCTTTCCGGTGCATAGGCTTGAACTGTTCAGCCCAGGTCCTCGAACGCATCATGCACTATGCGTCCCGGGGAGCAATGGACATAGAAGGCCTCGGAGAGAAGAACGTGGAACTTCTTTATAATAACGGTCTCATAAGGCATTTTGTTGATCTCTATTCGCTTGAAAAGGAGAGCGTGCTCGGACTGCCAAGGTTTGCGGAAAAGTCCGCCCGGAATCTGATCGATGCGATCGAGAAGAGCAAGGAGACGACGCTCAGCAGGTTCCTCTATGCCCTTGGCATCATGCATGTGGGAGAATATGCAGCCAAACAGCTTGCAAGGAACTTTGACAAGATAGAAGACCTGTACTTCGTAAAGCCCGAACATATTCTCGAGATCAAGCAGATGGGCGAGAAACTGGCAGGATCGATCTCGGGATTTTTCAACGAAAAGGGAAACCTGCATACCTTAGACACGCTTAAGAAACTCGGTGTGAAGATCAGCAATCCCGACTACGAGGCTGGAACGAAGAAAGTGCGGGGACCACTCGACGGACTTACTATCGTAGTAACCGGCACGCTCTCCAGGCCTCGAAATGAGATCGAAGAAGTTATCGAGCGTCTCGGCGGCCATGCTGCCGGTTCGGTATCGAAAAAGACCAGCTATGTGCTGGCCGGCGAGGAAGCAGGAAGTAAACTGGAAAAGGCAAAGACTCTTGGAGTTAAGGTCCTCAATGAGAAAGAATTCAATAACTTGATCGGCAATAAGTAACTGCGTATTTTATTCAAGGTAAAGCGTTATCCATGTCAATCCGCATACATCCGTGGTCAAAAAAAGGTTAACATGAGAATCGGTTTTCACGTTTCCATATCGGGCGGCTTTTCCCTTTCCGTGCAACGCGCCTTCGACCTCGGATGCAACTGCATGCAGATCTTCAGCAGGAACCCTCGCGGCTGGACCGTCAAACCCTTGGACAAGAATGATGTTGTCCAATTCAAGAAGCTGCGTGAGAAATGGGATATCGGGCCGGTATTTGTTCACACCAACTATCTCATAAATCTCGCGTCATCGAAGCCCGATCTGTACGAAAAATCCATTGAACAATTCGTCATTGACCTGGAGCGCACCGAGGCGCTCGGCGCGGAATATCTGGTGACTCACCTTGGTTCGGCAAGCGGGAAGGAACCGCAGTGGATGATCGATCGTGTGTCCGGCGCTTTGAACATGGCCATGAAACTCCATCCGCCGAAAGCTGCGATCCTCCTTGAAAATACCGCCGGCGAGGCAGGGGATGTAGGATATACCCTTGAACAGGTTCAGAATGTTATCTCGACTTTAAGTAATTCTTCGCGTATCGGCATCTGCTACGATACCTGTCATGGTTTTGCGGCCGGATATGATATTCGTACAAAACAAGGCGTAGATGCTTTACTTCGCGTATTCAAGGATACCGTGGGGTTGGATCGTTTAAAGGGAATGCACCTGAATGACTGTCTCCGTGATTTCAATTCCCATGTTGATCGCCATTGGCACATCGGCGAGGGCAAGATCGGTCGCGACGGTTTTAAGGCGCTCCTGAATCATCCGGAATTCAAGGATGTTCCAAAGATCATGGAAACACCGAAGGAAACTGAAGAGGACGACCCGAGGAACATGAGGACCGTAATGTCCTTGATGCGATAGTAAATCAAATTCCTTTGGCGGGAAGCGGGGATGATAAAGTCATGGATAACAAGCAGAGAGATCAGGTCCGGAAAAGGTTAACTCATGCAAGAGAATCCCTCAAAGACGCAAATGATCTTTTGATGGAGGGCGCGGAGCTTGGCTATGTGATGAACAACCTGTACTATTC
>JBARBN010000106.1:0-107619 GCA_049793155.1 Nitrospirota bacterium | reverse complement strand
TTTATAAAAACCCGTCCTTGAATACCCAGTCAGCTCTGCTGCTGGGATGAAAAGGACAATCCTGACGAAGTCAGGATGAGATTCTGTTACAATATGGGACATGAGCCCATTGAGAAGAAGCAAGCATAGCGTCCATGATCTGAAATATCATTTCGTATGGATTCCAAAGTATCGGAAGAAGCTGTTCAACGATCGAATGACGAAGAGACTGAAAGAGATATTTCACGAGATCGCAGAGCAATACGAATTTGAGATAGACACGATGGAAGTAATGGATGATCATGTGCATTTGTTTTTGGTTGTGCCGCCGAAATATGCTCCAGCGAGGATAGTGCAGATAATCAAAAGTATATCGGCAAAGATAATGTTTCGAGAATTCCCCGAGATAAAGAAAAAGCTGTGGGGAGGGGAACTCTGGAATGATGGTTACTTTGTCCGTTCGGTTGGCGACCAAGTAACGGCAGAAGTTATCAGAAAGTATATTCGGTATCAGCATGATGAGCAAATAGGTTTTAGGTTCTAGCCGGTTTTAGGATGCCCCGCAGCTCTGCTGCGGGGTAATTCACTTCTTAAACAATTATAGCTCTTATTCCGTTGAAGTCACTCATTCAGCAACTTAAGAAGGAGCTGGCGCCGCTCCATGCCTGGAATAATGTGAAGAAGCCGCCATCACACGCGGTGTTGTTGGTATGAGGCCTGAGTCCCTTCTATCGATGCATCAGGGCAGCTTCCGATCGGGCTGAAGCGAGGACATCGCTCCAGGCGGCGATCTCTCCGCCATAGGATCTCATGAAAGCATCGGCCGCGGTTCTTGACGCGAAGGCCCATGCGGGTCGCCGTGTCATCACGCCGCGCTTTGTGCCGCCCACGACCCAGATCGCTTTTTCAACATCAATCAGGGCACGGGTATCCCGGTCGGCGACGAGCAGGGACTGTACCGCGCGCGCCTTGTTCGCATCCATATCAACAACAGCGCAATGAAGGCTGCAGACGCCCACCTCGGCGCCATCCAGGTACCGGATCAGCATTCTGCTGTATCCGTAGGCCTTTCTGTCCATGCCGCATTGGGAGCATGAACGGTGATCATCGATATCGCTCTGGGCAAAAATGGCCGCACCTGAGAAACAGGTCAGAACCACGGCGATAAGGCAGGCGGTAAAATATCTTCGTTTTAACATGAACGACTCCTTTCGTAGTGAGATCGCACGGATCACGGCAACCCGGAGAGGATGGCCTGAAGCCGCGTGCCGTCCTTGTAGTCCTCATTCATCCGGATAATACCGAACCGGTCTATGACGATCGTGGTCCCCATCGTACCATTGTAAAGTCCACTGACTACCTGATTCGTATCCGCCAGCACCGTGAACGCTGACCCGCCATATCCGCTCGAGAGTTGTTCACTCCTTGCCTTCTCAACAGTGCCGGACACATAGTCAACCGCGAAAAAGCGCACGCCCGGGAAAGCGGGTATCACGACATCCCGCATGTTGCTCATATGACCGTCGCAGACAGGACACCACATGGTAAAGTACATAACGACTCCCTGCACTGACGGAACCACCAACGAGAGTGTTACGTTGTTTCCGAGGGTATCGGAGATCGTGAAATCCGGCGCATCCTGGCCAACTTCCGCTCCCGTGGTCCCCGGCTGAGCGGCGGGCCGTTTATCGCTGTTGGATGGATTGAGATCGTTCAGCGTATTGCCGCATCCGGTGAACATCGTCATGATCAGAACTAGTGCGAGCATATTAACGGAACCCATAGCTGGCTCCTATCGTATAGATGTCGGTTGTGGGGAAATTCTTTCCCCAGTCGTTTCGCTGGATCGCGTGGCTCCATGAACCCCTGATGCTCCAATCGTGGTCAGTGCCGGAATAGGCGATGGTTCCCCCGAAGGCATTTTTCTCAAAGCCGCTCAAAGGCTGCCGGCTTCCATTGATGGCGGCATCGTCCTCATGCAGATAGGAAAACGATCCAGTCCCGGTAAGCGTGTCGCCTCCCGATCCGAGATAATAAATATAACTCAGGGAAACAGATGCCGACGTGCGATCCCCCAGTTTTTTCCGGTACGGTTCCACGTATTTTCCGTATTCCCGGTTGACCGGTCTTTCGAGGTAGGTCCCATAGCCCAGGGAGACCGTAGCGCTCCAGGGATGGAGCATTTTTGCGATAAGGACGTTGCCGTCGAGCCTGTAGAAGCCCCGTCCGGTGACATCGAAACTGCTATTCACGCTTTCGTAAGGTGAAATGCCGGTAGGAACGAGCAGCGCAGTGCCGATGGTGATCGAAGGAGTCATGTCCTTTAAATTCCGGATCTTCCAGGCCGACTTGTCGTCGATTGCCTCGTACCAGAGGTTCAACGTCGTGTCGCCTAACCCTTCGGAGCGGGAGGAAAGGCCCGAGTATCTATTCTCGTTCCAGACATAGGGGACGATGATGCTGCTTTGCCAGCGTGAGACGATCCTCCGGGCATAGCCGAGATTCAAGCGGTATTGCCGGATATCGGAACCCGGCGGGTCACGCGTATACTTCCCGTCCTGGTTCCAGAAGCCGTCATATTTCTCCATATCAAGAGAGACGTCGACCATGGCCTGATAGAACTCCGGCAACACCAGGGTAGCGCCCCCGCCGCCCCCGCAGCAGGAACCTGCCCAAACAGCGAGAGGAGCGAAGAATACGGCCCCCGTGAAGAGGGCCGCAGCGAGTTTGATATTGAATATCCGTTTCATAGGGTGTCCGATCAAGGGCCTGGTGTTACCAGGAACGTGGCGTAGTCAGTGATCCCGTCCGTTGTCTTGACCTGACCATTCACAGTGACCTTGACCCAAATGGTGCCGGTCATCCCTGAAGCAAGGCCTGTGAGACCGGAAATTGACCAGTGCCCATTCGTTCCATCTGTTCCCGTTTTCCAGTTCGCGCCTCCGTCCGATGAAGCCTCGACGCTCATGGATGCCACCGTGCCGGTCGGGCTTGTCAGCACAGATCCGGCCGACGCCGGCACGAAGTTCATCATCATGCTCTCTGCATGAGATAAATACAGTTTGAGCGTCGGCATGGAGGCACTGATCATGCCGTCCATGAATATATAGTACTTGTTGTACGATGTGCCCGACACGCCGCTGACGATATCGTCGGCGCCATAGAGTGTCGCGCGTATCGTGTCACTGCCCATCGCCATGGCAACAGCGGGATTGATGGTTGTAGTCTCTCCGGCGACCGAGACCTTCATTTCCCAGGTACCCATGGTCGGGCCGGATGCCATGAGATAATAGACAGTGCAGTCATAGTAGCCGGGTGTGGCTGATGCTTTGACTGCATCAGCGGGCGTTGAATGTTTGTCTCCATTTATCATGAACATGGTCATGGTCAGCGTCGGCGCGAGGCCGGTTGCCGCAGAGCCGTCGCTTTGCTTGGTGATCTTGAGCTGATACACGGTTTTCCCCTGGACAGGAGCGTTCATGCCTGTGCCGGGGACATATTCGACCTTGTACACCGGTGCTGCAGGAGGTGATGCAGAATCGGATGACGACTTGCCGCATCCAGAGACGAACAGCAGCATTACGATGACGATCGAAAATATTACGCTGAAGATTCTAATAAAATATGAGTTCATTATCTTCCTCCATTCAGGATACTTGCTGGCTTTTGATTAAAAATAGCTGATAGCATATGAAATAGTAATGCATCTGGTGATGGAAACATCGGCCTCGTTTTTTCAGAAGAGAACAAGAGCACCATATTTTATGACGGATATTGCTGAAGCGGGCTCGAGCTTCCCAACACTGCAACGCATGCACGTGTCTATTCCAGGAATGCACAGTTACGATTTCGGTAGTGGAGCAGAGATCAGCTTTTCGGAGGACGTTCGTCTTGGAAGGCGATGGAGAAGGGTTTGCAAGGGGAATTCGAAATTTCAGAGGCCATGCTCTGCGCCAGTGGGCGTGCATTGAACGTACATGCGTTCACGCAGGGCATATCGCCGTTTGAAGCGAGCGCGGGAGTCGACGAGTGGCAGACGTCAAGAGTTCCAATCTCTGTCCGGCTGTCATGAACGCCGGTCAGAATCAAAGTGGGGGGGCCGGCAATGCTCAGGACGATTGCCGCAAGTACGATCACTGCGTGCCATCTCATATTTTTACTATAAAGGTTGAGAGAGATGATGTCAATGTAAAGTTCTAATTTTATCCTTGTGTGTTTTTAGAAGATAATGTTTCGGACCTCTCGCTCCGCAGGATGTCGTCGTTCAGGATGAGACCTGTCAGCATAACAACAGTTTCTATTGACAGACCGTAAACAGAGATGCTATTGTTCTTTCATGGACATCCATCACCTCAGGATATTCCTTTCCGTATTCAGGAACCGCAGCTTCTCGAAGGCGTCACGTGAGTTGCGACTCAGCCAGCCGACCGTGAGCGATCATATCAAATCGCTTGAGGACCATCTTGAGTGCGCACTGTTCGAACGGTTGGGGCGAAAAATCATCCCGACCGGTGAGGCCGAGGTCCTGTACAATTACGCTATCGAGGTGACTGAGAAGGCTGATGGCATCCGACATGCTATCGGTCAATTCAAGAAAGAAGTCGCCGGAGAACTGATAATCGGCGCAAGCTCGATACCGGGCACCTATTTGCTGCCTTCCCTGGTGGCAACCTTTAAAAAAACCTATCCGGAGGTGTCGTTTCAGGTCCTCGTATCCGACTCGAAGGCGATTGTGCAGAAGGTCTTGCAGCACGAAATTCTCCTGGGCTTGGTGGGGTCGAGGCTGAACAGCTCACAAATATCCTCTCTCCCGTTCATGGAGGATGAACTGATCGTTGTATCCTCGCCTCCCATGGTTAAAGGCAACATCATAAAGTTGAAAGACCTTTCAAAATATCCCATGGTAATACGTGAAGAAGGGTCGGGCACCCGCCGGGAAGCTGAAAAATTATTAGAGGCCCATGGCTTTTCCATGGAGACCATGCTGCACGCAGGCGTCTTCGGTTCTACCGATGCGGTCAAGCAGGCTGTCAAGGCTGGACTGGGAATCGCAGTAGTCTCGAAATATTCAGTTGAAGAAGAATTAAAGCACGAAACGCTCAAAGAAATAAAGATCACGAATATCCGGATGAAAAGAAGTTTTTATGTGGCAACGCACAAGAAACGCTCTCTTCCGCGGCTCTATCAACTCTTCCTGGAGCACCTGAAATCCCAGTCAAAATAAGTTCGATCCCTTCCTGTCCGATATAAGGCCGGACCTATGCCACTTGTCCCTGCCATAGATATTAACTATTTTACAAGTTCTAAAACTTTAGATACAGTATATCCTACTAATTAGTATTAGAGAGGTGTCCTTCCTGGTCTGCAAAATCAGGTTGATCGCAACCTTTTACCCCCACTAAACGATCTCAGTTAATCATATAAGGAGGATTCGATGCCCAGAACGAGAAAGATCATGCGTACTGTATTCCTTGCGGGAATTCTGCTGATAGCAGCTGCGCTCTCATCCGCTCACGGAGCGGAAATCGAGTTCAAGGTCGTAACGACCGACCAGCTCAAGGCAATGATTGAAGAGAAGAAAGCCTTTTTGCTCATCGACGCAAGAACCAGGGAAGAATATCAGGAGGCCCATATCGCCAACGCTCTGAGTATCCCCGAAAACAAGTTCGAAGAATCCGTGTCGCTTCTCCCTGCGGACAAAAACAGTCTGATGGTCATCTACTGCAACGGCGTGAAATGCGGCAAGAGCAAGAAGGTCGCGAAAAAGGCGGACGCAATAGGATACAAGAACATTCTCATTTATGGTGAGGGGTTCCCCGTGTGGGAGGAAAAGGGGAACAAGATCGTCCCCGGGCCTGAATATGCGAAAAAGATAGAAACTGCCAAGGTCAGTCCTTCCGATCTTAAGAAGCTGATCGATAGCGGCAACAAGGACTTCGTTATTGTGGACGTGCGGGATGAGTCGGAATATAAGGAAGGCCACATCCCCTCGGCGATCAACATCCCCGCGGAGAGTTTCGCCCTGAAGTCTGAGGTCCTGCCAAAAGAGAAGAAGATCATTGTTTACTGCAATACCGGCGGCAGGAGCTACATGGCGTACCGGAAGCTCATGAAGCTCGCCTATCCCTCGATTGCCCAGGCACTTTTCGCTGAATGGAAAGAGGCGAAGATGCCGGTGGTGCAATAAAAACAGTATGCAGCAAAATAGCGTCCAATACTTCATGGCTATGGATTTTACCACACAGGAATACATCTGGTCATACAGGGATGAGCCGGGAACGAAACTTTTCTGCGTGGCTTTGGGCGTACTCGCTATTTCATTCCTTCTGATGATCGCGTTCAGTCGAAGTGTTGATCCGGCCTGGCCTGTAATTCTCAGTGTAGCTGCCCTTATCGCCGTTGTAGTATCGAGGCTGACAGGCACAGTTATAGAGATCAACCGCAGAGACGGCACGGTAAAGAAGACAGACGGGTTCTCTTTCTTCAAGAAACAGAAGACGTTCCAGCTCGGGATGTTCGATAACGTTAACCTGATCGAAAAGAACCTTACTGTCGAAGAAGGATACGGGATCACCCGTTATTCCATCGTGCTTGAGGGAGGAGACGTGTTCCTGGAACTGCTCTCTACGGATGACATGCAGAAAGGCAGGTCGATCCGGAAGGAGCTTATTGAATTTCTTGAGCTGTCCAAAGAACAAGAAGCATAAATCACCGGTCTAGGGAAAAGGAGGAACATTTCATGAAATACGGAGCACAAAACCAGATCAGTGCCAAAGTTACTTCAGTTAAGAAAGGTGATGTCATGTCGCTCATCAAGTTTTCGGTGACGACGCCCAATAACATGGCCTCGGTCATCACGACGGAGTCCGCGGAGGCTCTCGGGCTCAAGACGGGCGATGAAGTGCAGCTCATCGTTAAAGCTATCCATGTACTGCCGGTGAAATCGTAGCAATCAGTACATGCGCCTTGTAGTGAAAATTTAAGACCCAGGAGGATCAATCAAAGTGAGCGCATTCGAAGTGAAGGCTTACCCCGAGATGTGGAAATCTCTCGGCATGAACGTGGAACGGTTTGACAAGATGCGGGGAATGCTGGGAGACGCGTATACGAAGATATTTCTGGCCCAGAAGAACCGGCCGCAGCGTATGGACTATTTCGATCATATTGTCTCCGAGATTCACGGCGGACGGGTCATGGAGATCCTTGATGCCAAGAAGCAGGGCAAACCGGTAGTCGGTACGTTCTGCGTCTTTGTACCCGAAGAACTGGTGCTGGCCGCGGGCGGCGTATGCGTCGGTTTGTGCGGGGGCTCCCAGGGATCGATTCCTGATGCCGAAACCGTGCTTCCACGGAACATCTGTCCCATGGTCAAGTCCGCGTACGGATTCAAAGTGGGAAAGATCTGCCCCTACTTCCATTCCGTTGACTTTGTATACGGCGAGACCACCTGCGACGCAAAAAAGAAGACCTGGGAGATCCTGGACCGCGAGGTGCCGACCCACGTGATGGAGATCCCCCAGATGAAGCGGGAGCGAGACCGCGTGCTTTGGCTTGAAGAGGTAAAGGATTTCAAGAAGAAGATGGAAGAAGTAAGCGGCAGGACGATCACGACTGCGGATATAAAGAACGCCACGAAGGTCATGAATGAAAAACGGAAGGCGCTTCAGCGGTTAAACGCTCTTCGTTCGCACAGTCCGTCGCCGATAAGCGGCAAAGACGCGCTTCTCATCGAGCAGATCGCTTTCTATGACGAGCCGGTCCGCTTCGCCGAGAAGCTGAATGCTCTTTGTGATGAGCTGGACCAGCGAGTTGAAAAAGGGGATGGGGTAGCGCCAAAGACAGCCCCACGGGTGCTGGTCTCGGGAACACCTATGGCGCTGCCGAACTGGAAGGTGCACAACCTCATCGAGAATGCGGGTGGAATCGTGGTGAACGAGGAGAGCTGCATCGGGACCAGGTATTTCAAGGACCTCATGAGCGAGCAGAACGGCAGCCTTGACGCCCAGCTTGCGGCACTGACGGACCGTTACATGAAGATCGACTGCTCCTGCTTTACACCGAATAACGAGCGGGTTGACCAGGTGCTGAAGGAATATCACGGATCAACGGCGCAGGGTATTCTCCATTACAGTCTCCAGTTCTGCCACACCTATAATATCGAAGCGATCAAGATCAAGGAAGCCTGCGAGAAGAACAAGATACCAGTCCTCTCCATCGAGTCAGACTACTCTCCCGAGGACGTGGGCCAGCTTCAGACCCGCATTGAGGCATTCTTGGAACAAGTGAGGGGATAACCGATGCTCGTAGGAATTGATATCGGCTCGCGCACCATTAAGACCGCTGCACTCATAGACGGCAAACTGCATGACTACCAAGTGTGTGAGAGCGGGTTCGAACCACATCGCCAGTCTCTCGACATGATCAGTAAATACAGGCCAGACCGCATCGTGGCCACGGGCTATGGCCGCCACTTGGCACAAAAACACTTTGCCGGGGACGTGATCACGGAGATAAAAGCGCATGCCCTGGGAGCACGATATTTCTTTCCCGGATGCATGACGGTTCTGGACGTGGGCGGACAGGATTCGAAGGTCATTTCTCTCGACGAGAGCGGCAAAGTCTTGAATTTCCAGATGAACGACAGGTGTGCTGCGGGCACGGGGCGGTTTCTCGAAATAATGGCCGTGTCCCTGGGCATCCCGCTTTCTGAGTTCGGCGACGAGGCACTGAAGGGGACCTCGGATATCAAGGTAAACAGCATGTGCACGGTCTTTGCCGAGTCGGAGGTCATCTCGCTTAAAAATCATGGTGCATCACCGCGCGATATTGCCCGGGCGGTCCATCTTTCGGTAGTGGAACGATTGATCGCAATGCTTTCCCGTATCGGGTATGGCAGTTCAATCGTTTTCTCCGGCGGGGTGGCAAAAAATCACTGCATTGTGCAAATGATCCAGGAACAACTTGAGGTCAAGGTGCAGGTCCCTTCGCCCCCGGACATTGTCGGGGCCGTGGGCGCAGCGCTGTTTGCCGCAGAGACAACAATAGCAGCAGCTGTATAGGTATGTAAAGAATATGTAAGGAGGATTGTGTTAATGCAGATAGATGCACGAGGGCAGGGATGTCCCAAACCGGTGATGATGACGGAGGAGGCGCTTTCAAAGATCAAGGAGGGAATTATCGAGGTCCTTGTGGACAACGAGGAGTCGGCAATGAATGTCGCCGGGTTCGCGGCCCAGAACGCGTTGTTCGCTGAATCGAAAAAAGAGGGCAGGGACTGGAGAGTAAAGATCGTCAAGGGATACGCCTGCAAGGTCCAGACATCAGAGGCCTCTCCGCTGTCACGCACGGAAACGGGCCTTGTTCAACGTGAGGAGGCAAAGAAGAAGTCACTGCTTCTCGTTGTGGGGTCCGATATCATGGGAAGGGAAGAGGACCTTGGGAGGACCCTGATGAAGGCCTTCTTTGAGACAATGAAGGTATATAAACAGCTCCCGCACACGATCTTTTTTCTGAACACCGGTGTGTATCTGACGACCACCAGTGTTGATATTGCGGGCTTGTTGCAAGAGATGGAGAAGATGGGCGTGGAGATATATTCCTGCGGCACCTGTCTCACGAAGTATAACCTTGAGTCAAACCTTGCCGTCGGCAACCGGGGCACCATGAACATAGTCGTGGAAGGCATGCAGGATTTTGAAAAGACCGTATGGGTGTAGTTCGGAAATGACCTCATAATTAACTGTCGCGGGATTCAGAATCACTTCTCATCGGTTACATATCATGAGACTGGTTCAGTCGGCTGGCGCCGGCCGCAGGCTTCAACCCTGTCGGGCAACTGTGCAAGGTTCGCTATCGGTCCGATTCCGAAACCAGTCTCCATTTTTATAACCATATCAGCCCCGACATCTCGATAAAACGCGCTTCCTCAGCCCCGCTGAATGGCGCGCACCGCGTATCCATATCCCGGCTTTTGCATTCAATAACACCCTCTCCACCACACTTCATGGTTGACACGCCACGGTAAATGCTGTAATTTTAAACATGTCTGGCATTGTGCTTTCAGGCGGCGAAAGCCGGCGCATGGGCAGGGACAAGGCATTCCTCTCCCTCGAGGGAATTCCTCTCATCGAGCATGTCCTGCGGGCGCTTCGTGGAGTGTTCTCGAGGATCATCATCGTGACCAACGATCCGGCATCGTATGTTTCGTACGGCGCAGTTGTGGTCACTGATGCCGTTGACAAACAAGGACCGCTCACGGGCATCTATTCCGGCCTGCTGCATTCCCAGGATGACTATAATTTTATCGTTGCCTGCGACATGCCGTTTCTGAGCCCGGGTTTGATCGCGTATATGGCCGGTCTCACCCCGGGTCATGACATTGTCGCGCCGATGGTTGAAGGCTACTTGGAGCCGCTTCACGCGTTCTATCACCGGCGTTTGCTGCCAGTCATCGAAGAGCGGCTCAGCCGGGACACACGAAAGATACAGAGTATTTACGGTGATGCGCGGGTACGGTATGTCAGTGAACCCGAGATCGCCCGTTTTGATCCGCAGCAGCGGTCGTTTAAAAATCTCAATACGCCAGAGGAATACAAGGAGGCAACATGTTTGGACTTGGAATGCCGGAGCTGATCGTCATTTTGGTGATCGTATTGGTAATTTTCGGCGCGAACCGGCTGCCGCAGCTGGGTGAAGGGCTCGGAAAGGCTATCAAAGGGTTCAAGAAAGGCATCTCTGATTCCAGCGAGAACGCAAAAGATTCAGAAAAAAAAGAAGGTAAATCCTGATCAGCGAAGGTTCGATAGGGTATGAAATGGGTCCTTGCCGGGTCTGATGACAGCGTCACGGCCGCGCTCGCCGAACAGGCAGACCTTCATCCGCTCATTGCCAGGCTGATGGTCAATCGGGGCATCACCAGGGCTTCGGACGCACTCTCGTTTCTCTCCTGCGATCTTTCAGCGATATCCGACCCGGGAGTCTTTAGCCAGATGGAAAAAGCCGTCGGACGGATTCGTGCGGCGATCGCGCGCGGTGAGAGGATCGTGGTGTACGGGGACTATGATGTAGATGGAGTGACCGGCGCCTCGCTCCTTTTCCTGGCACTCAGGCAATCGGGCGGGAATGTAGCCTGCTATATCCCGGACAGAATGACCGAGGGGTATGGGCTGAATGCAAAGGCCCTTGAAACATTAAAGAACGCCGGAACAGCACTGGTCATTTCCGTGGATTGCGGCATTACCGCTCTTCGGGAGGCAGAATCAGCCCGCTCGCTCGGCCTTGACCTGATCATCACCGATCACCATGAATTCGATCGTTTGTCCAGTTCGAACGCTGCCAACAGTTCCAGTGAGTTCATTTTACCTAATGCTTATGCAGTCCTTCACCCCGGGCTCCTCTCTGCAGGCGTTTCGTCCGCTCTCCGGGAGTCCGTTAGCGGACTGACCGGTGTAGGCGTTGCCTTTAAGCTGGCCCAGGCCCTTTTGGGCATCAGCAGCATTGATGAACGATTGACAGCCTATCTCGATCTCGTGACCCTCGGCACGGTAGCGGATGTTGGCAGGATCACGGGCGAGAACCGCATCCTGGTGAAGCACGGCCTTGACCTGCTCTCGTCGGACTCGGATACCCAGCGGCCGGGGATCGCGGCGCTCAAACAGGTATCAAAGCTGAACAACAAGAAGATCGGCGTGGGCATGGTCGGCTTTACTCTGGCCCCGAGGATCAATGCGAGCGGCAGGCTGGACAGGGCTGATGCGGCATTCCAGCTCCTTACGACGAGCTCGCGCGAAGAGGCGTTGAAACTGGCCTCGGCGCTTGACGAGGTGAACAGGGAGCGCCAGTCCGTGGAAGAGGGCATCCGGGAAGACGCCCGCGGGCTCTGTCTCGCGATCGATGCCGGTGCTGCGGGAGCGCTCGTGCTGTCATCAGGGAAGTGGCACGCGGGGGTCATAGGGATCGTTGCCTCCCGGCTGGCCGAGGAGTTTTTCCGACCCACGGCGCTTATCTGCGTCCAGAACGGCGTGGGCAAGGGTTCTGCCCGGAGCATCCCCGGCTTTGACCTCTACGAAGGCCTGGCCGCATGCTCAGACCTGCTTTTGGGATTCGGCGGACACAGGTATGCCGCAGGATTCACCATTGCAGAGGTCAATATCCCCCAGTTCCGCGAGCGGTTGAGCTCCCTTGTGCTGGAGCGGATCGGCGCCAACGGTTTCACGCGCACACTCTCCGTGGACAGCGCCGTGACACTCGACGAGTTGACGCCCGGCCTGATGGAGATGATCGAAAAGCTCGGGCCTTTTGGTCAGGGCAATCCCGAACCCCGGCTCGGAGCAAGGGACCTCAGCGTGGTTTCTTCACGGATCGTGGGCAATGGCCACCTCAAACTGCGATTGCGGCAGAAGAGCGGCGTTTCGCTTGACGCCATTGCCTTCAAATGCGGCCATCTTCTCGGGAAAGAGATACGGGATGGGGCGCGGCTTGCCGCGGTGTTCTCCCCCCGCCTCAATGCCTGGAATGGAGCAACAACGGTGCAGTTGGAGATAAAGGACATCAAAATCGAGAGAGAAATATCAAATCCCAAATAATTTTCAAATCTCAATATCCAATATCAAAACGTCTGCAATTTGAATCCTGGAATTTGAAGCTTATTTGCTATTTGGTGCTTGCTACCTGGAGCCTGGTGTAAATCATGCCTGCAGTTCGTCTCGAAGACATAGTTGAGCGCATCCAAAAATACAATCCCGATGCCGATGTGGACCTTCTGAGGCGCGCCTATATCTTCTCGGCCAAGGTGCATCAGGGACAAATGCGTCTCTCGGGCGAGACCTATCTCAACCATCCCATCGAAGTAGCCGCCATCCTCGCCAATCTCAAGCTCGACGCGGCCACCGTGGCGGCCGGCCTGCTCCACGATACCATCGAAGATACCACAGCCACGTCGGAAGAACTCAAAGAGATGTTCGGTGCAGAGGTCGCGGGACTGGTGGACGGCATGACAAAGATCTCCCGCATGGAGCTCCAGAGCCGCGAACAGCGCGAGGCCGAGAACTTCCGCAAGATGATCGTGGCCATGGCCAAGGACATCAGGGTCATTCTCATCAAATTGGCCGACCGGCTTCACAACATGCGCACCCTCAAATCGCTCCCCCCGGAAAAGCAGAAGCGCATTGCCCAGGAAACCCTCGATATCTACGCGCCTCTCGCCAATCGCATGGGAATCTCCAGGATCAAGATCGAACTTGAAGACCTTTCGTTCATGTACCTTAACCCCGAGGCCTACGAAGAACTGGTCCAGAAGGTCAATCAGCGCCGTATCGAGCGCGAGTCGTACATAAACGATCTCATCGAGATCATGAAACAGCAGCTCGGAGAGCACGGGTACAAGGGCGAGGTAAAGGGCAGGCCGAAGCACTTTTACAGCATCTATCAGAAGATGCAGAAGCAGGGGATCGCTTTTGAGGACATTTACGACCTGATCGCGATAAGGATCATCACCGATACCAAGGTAAACTGCTACGCCATCCTCGGGCTTATCCATTCTCTCTGGACACCCGTGCCGGGACGCTTCAAGGATTTTATCGGCGTGCCCAAATCCAACCTCTACCAGTCGCTCCATACCACGATCATCGGCCCCAAGGGGGAGCGCGTCGAGTTCCAGATCCGCACCGAGGAAATGCACCGCCTTGCCGAGGAAGGCATCGCCGCGCACTGGAGATACAAGGAAAAAACGGCCATCAGCCAGCGCGACGAACAGCAGTACGCCTGGCTCAGGCAGCTCCTGGAATGGCAGAAGGACGTCCCGGACGCGAAGGAATTCATGGAGACGGTCAAAGGCGACCTTTTCCCGGACGTGGTCTATGTTTTTACGCCGCGCGGGGACGTGAAAGAACTGCCCCAGGGTTCGACACCCGTTGATTTTGCGTACAGCGTGCATACGGACATCGGCCACCAATGCGTGGGCGCCAAGGTGAACGGCAAGATCGTACCGCTCAAACATGAGCTCCGCAACGGCGACAAGGTCGAGGTCACCACCCAGACGGGGCACACGCCGAGCCGCGACTGGCTCAAGTTCGTCAAGACCTCGAGGGCCAAGACGAGGATCAAGGCGTGGCTCAAGATCGAAGAGCGCAGACGAAGTTTCCTCATGGGAAAGGAACTGTTCGAAAAAGAGCTTCGCAAGCACGAACTCAGCCCCTCGAAGTTCCTGAAATCTGAAGAACTTCTTGCTGTCGCGAAAGAACTGTCCCAGAATACGATCGAAGACCTGCTGGCATCCATCGGCTACGGCAAGGTATCAGCCCACCTGGTAGCGAACAAGCTTGCGCCGGACAAGGTGCATATCGAGCCTGTCCCCAAGAGATCGTTCTTTAAACGCACAAAACCCGCCGGCGGGGGCATGAAGATCAACGGTTTGGACAACATGCTTATTCATCTGTCCAAATGCTGCAATCCCGTGCCTGGCGACAAGATACTCGGGTTCATCACCAGGGGAAGAGGGGTCTCCATCCACACCGTGGACTGTACGAACATCGGCGATCTTACCTTTGATAAGGACCGACTCGTGGAGGTATCGTGGGGCGATCTGCAGGCCGGGGCTCATGCGGTCAAGATAGCGGTCCAGACCAAGGACAAACCGGGCCTCCTTGCCAGCGTCTCTTCCTCCATCAGCGCGGCAGAGGCAAATATAACACACGCCGAGGTCACGACCAACGAGGATCGGCAGGCCATGCTTCTCTTCACGATAGACATAAAGGATGTGGAGCATCTGAACAGGATCATCAAGAACATCGAGGCAATAAAAGGCGTGATTG
Source organism: Nitrospirota bacterium (assembly GCA_049793155.1). Classification (GTDB taxonomy): domain Bacteria; phylum Nitrospirota; class UBA9217; order UBA9217; family UBA9217; genus JALNZF01. The sequence continues at coordinate 92,830 of JBARBN010000106.1, read as the reverse complement.
ATGTGAAAAGGGTCAGGACGGGGTAGGGAAGATCCAAGGTTTAATGCCCAGAGCTCAGGCTAACGGCGCTCACCGCAACTCATCATGACGTTATCTAAAAATCCGAATCTTGATTATTTCGTCATTCCCGTGAAAACGAGAATCCAGTCGTTTCAAATACACGTGACACCTGGATACAAGCACGCCGTTTTCACGGGCAAAGTGTATTCCGCGGAAGCTGCTGGGACGGGTATGACCTCGTCTTGCAAGTGCAGCGCATGATGGTTTACATTAAATATTAATAAGTCTAAAATAATAATAAGTTGAAGGATTTAATTAAAGATATTATGGAGGTTTATTATGAAGAAAAAAATCATAAAAACTGCTGATGCTCCTCAGGCAATCGGGCCTTATTCCCAGGCTGTAGAGGCAGGAGGTTTTGTGTTCGTATCCGGACAGATCCCAATCGACCCTGGATCAGGGAATGTCGTACCGGTTGATGTAAAAGCCCAGACCAGGCAGGTCATGGAGAATGCCAAAGCCATTCTCTCGGCAGCCGGTTGCGGCATGTCACAGGTGGTAAAGGCCACGATCTATCTCAAGAACTTGGGTGATTTCGCTGCAATGAACGAGATATACAGCGGGTATTTTCCTTCCGATCCGCCTGCCCGCGCCACGGTCGAGGTTTCACGTCTTCCGAAGGAAGTGACGATCGAAATGGATTTTACGGCATGGAAAGGGTGATGTCCTCGCAATAAGTCGAATTTAACTGCAGAGACCCGGGGTGCAGAGTGAATCTTTATTATTTCACTTATGCATTTTCCCGTGCCTCCGCGCCCTGCGGTAGATCATGACTGTTTACGAGATCATCAAGGGTAGGTCAGCAAAAATTCTGCGTTATATAGATCTTCCCATCAGGACCAAAGGCGACACCGATGCCTTCGCGCTGCCGGTGGGGCATGAGAATATTTTTTCTGTGTCCCGTGCTGTTCATCCAGCCCTGCACTGTTGTTTCAGCGATAGTCTCCTGAGAGTTCCAATCGTAGAATGCCTCGCCATTCACCGTAGTAACGGAGGCATACCGGTTGTTCAAGGCGATGTTTTCCGCGCCAAGGTAGATGGTATTACCCGCGCGGACCGAGCACTGATATCCCTCCTGCTGATACCGGTATGAGAAATCATGCCCTTCCGGTGAATAATGGTCGAAGTAGTTCCTCAGCGCCATGTCCCTGCTGTGTTCTCTTCCAATACCTGCCAGAGCATCATCCCATTTGAGTTGAGACAAGCCGTTTTTTTTCCGTTCGATATTGATAAGGGTGTGGACCCGCTTTTCCAGACCGGCTGCGGATATCTTTGGTTGCGGCCGCTTCTTGAGCGACGCAGGGTGTATCAGCGGTGGTGACGGGGCGCAGGAAAAAAGGACAAGGGCGCAGATCACGATACTGAATAGACCAGGGTAGACCGCAGACCGAAGGTTGATAGGCTGAAGGCTATTCATTTTCTCCGCAGCATCACGATCGTCGCTCCCCAGCCGCCGCCATCTTCTCCCGCTGTTCTGAATGATTCCACGTAAGACAGTTTCTGAAGAATTGATTCTACAGTTCGCCGCAGCGTGCCGACGCCTTTTCCGTGTATGATGCGGATCTGCGTAATGCCGCGATCCCGGCAGGCGGCGAGATACTCGGGAACCAGGTCCAGCACTTCTCCGGGCAGGAACGTGTGCAGGTCAAGCGTGCCGTCCAGGGGAATTTTTATCGACTCAGGATCCGTCATGGAAATAGGTACTGAATGTATTTAGGCTGAAGATTGAAGACTGAAGCAGTAAAAACCTTTTTTCTATCACCTTCAGTCCATTCATCTTCAGCCTAACCATCAATAGTCTGTCGTCTGTCAACCCGAGCAGTCATTACTAACCGAGGATTGCATCTTTGGCGGCTTTGGCAACCCGGAACTTGACGACTTTCTTTGCCTTTATCTTGATGGTTTCACCGGTTGCCGGGTTTCTGCCCATACGGGCTTTGCGCTGTACGAGTACGAGTTTGCCGAGCCCGGGCAGTGTGAAGGTGTTCTTTGCCTCTTTATAGGCCACCTGCGCGATGAAATCCAATATCTCTCCGGCTGCTTTCTTGGTAATTGACGCCTTCTCTGCGAGCTTCGATACAAACTGTGACTTCGTCATTGCCTTTGCCATATCTGTCCCTCCTGTGTGATAGAATGGTGCTGCATTGATAAAACTATAGCGTATTCAGGGCTGCTTGACAAGGGCTGTTTTTATCGTATGTGTTGAGATGTTGCGAAAATATTTTTTCGGTTTAACCTTTCCCGACACACGGAATATCATGATCCGGTTGAAAGAGAAGAGACCATTTTTTTCTTGCATTCCCCTGCCCAGTATGTTAAAAGATAGCCAACACTCTGGGAAATTCCTTGAAGAGTGGGCATTTGTTGCCCACTCTTTTTATTTGGGGGGTTGCATGGCTGATGCCGTCGAGCAGGTCCGGCAGTTACTGGATCCGATCCTTGAATCCATGGGCTTGTCGCTCTGGGACCTGGAGTTTCACAAGCAGGGACCCCAGTGGCTTCTCCGGATCTTTATAGACCGGGAACCGGGCGGTGTCACGCTGAGCGACTGCGAGACCGTGAGCAGGGACCTGAGCGCTGCGCTGGACGTCGAGGACATTATCTTACATGCGTATACCCTTGAAGTATCGTCACCCGGCCTCGACCGGACCCTCTCGAAACCCGGGCACTTCGTACGGTTCACGGGCAGCATGGTCAGGATAAAGACCTACCAGCCCATCGACGGGCAAAAGGTCTTTCGCGGCAGGCTGCTCGGATTGGTCGAAGGCCTGGTGAGGGTGGAACTTGAAGCTGAAAAGATCATAGAAATACCAATAGCCGGAATCACCAAGGCCTCGCTGGAAGTGGAGTTTTAGGTATTCAGGCTGAAGACTGAAGGCTGTTTGCCCGGGAGATATTTATTCCCGGAAAACCTTGCACCTTCTGTCTATCCACCAAGGCAGCTGTCGCAGCTGAACATTACGTAAGTTCATCTTTGAAGAATATATATGATCCATCAGGAGGAGAAAGACCTATGAGTCAAGAGCTGATTCATGTTATCGATCAGATCAGCAAGGAAAAGGGCATATCGAAGGAGATGGTTGTCGAGGCTGTGGAATCGGCGCTCGTGAGCGCGGCCAAGAAGAAGTACGGCGCCCAGCGTATCGCAGTGCAGATCGACCCCAAGCGGGGAGACATCATCATGTATGCCTACAAGAAGGTTGTGGCCGAGGTCTTAAACCCCGATGAGGAGATCACCCTCGAAGAGGCGCAGACGCTCTATCCCGACGCTCAGATGGAGGGCGAGGTCCCGCTGCAGGTCGAGTTCCAGGGTTTCGGCAGGATCGCGGCGCAAACCGCACGCCAGGTCATCGTACAGAAGGTGCGTGAGGCAGAGCGCGAGGTTATCCTGAAGGAGTTCAACGACAAGATCGGCCAGCTCGTGAACGGCATCGTCCTGCGTCATGAGAAGGGCGCTTACTACATCGACCTCGGCAAGACCGAAGCCGTACTGCCCGCACGGGAACAGGTGCCGCGCGAAAGCTACCGCAGGGGCGACCGTGTCAGGGCCTATGTGCTCGAGGTACGCGATACCTCGAAAGGACCGCAGGTGGTGCTCTCCCGGGCCCATCCGGATTTCGTCTCCCGGCTGTTCGAGATGGAGGTCCCGGAAATTTACGAGAACATCGTCGAGATCAAAGGCGTCGTACGCGAGGCGGGAGACCGCACGAAGATAGCCGTGGCCTCAAAGGACTCGCAGGTCGACCCGGTGGGTGCCTGCGTGGGCATGAAGGGCTCCCGCGTGCAGGCCGTGGTCCGTGAGCTGCGGGGAGAGAAGATCGATATCATCCCCTGGTCCGAAGATCCGCGCATTTTCATCGCCAAGGCATTGAGCCCCGCTGTGGTTGAAAAGGTGGGTGTGACCGAGGAAGACCGCTCGGCATTGACCGTTGTCGCCGATTCCCAGCTTTCTCTCGCCATCGGGAAAAAGGGTCAGAACGTAAGGCTCGCGGCAAAGCTCACAGGATGGAAGATCGATATCCTGAGCGAGTCAGAATACGACCAGGAGCGGCAAAAGGAACGAGAGCAGGAGATCGAAGCAGCGATCGTCGAGGAAACGAGGAAGCTGGCCGAGGAACACATGGCTGCCGGGAAAATGGAAGCCGAAGCCGCCGGGACCACCACCTCAAGTGATGAGCAGCAGCCGGCTGGGCCGGACCTGACGGAGATAGAAGGCGTGGGGCCGAAAACAGCGGAACTGCTTATCGAGGCAGGCTACGACACAGTGGAGAAGATCGCTGCCATGTCCGATGAGGATATCCTGGCAATTCCCGGCATCGGTGAGAAAACGGCGCAAAAGATACTGCTGTCGGCTCGCGCGCGCATCGGAACATAGACACGGTCAGGTGAAGTCAGGGATGAAACAAGGGCCGGAGAGAACGTGTATCGGTTGTCGGGGTGTATTTGAGAAGGACACAGTGGTACGGGTCGTTGCCGGTCCTGCCGGCATCGTGATCGACTACCGCGAGAAACTCCCCGGCCGAGCGGCGTATGTCTGTCCCACGGTAGGGTGCATCACTAAGGCACTGAACAAAGAAAACCTTTCCCGAGCGCTGCACAGCAGGGTCAAGATGCCGGAGCAAAGTGCATTTATCGGCCAGCTTGCGGCCCTCATTACGGAGAAGATACGATCTCTCATTGTAATGTCGGCCAAGGCGGGCAAACTGGCGGCCGGCTACTCCGCGGTCCACGATGCAGTGGAAAAGGGTCGTGCTTCAGTGCTCCTCTACGCGATCGACCTGTCCAAAGGGACGAAGGAAAAGGTGGCGGGTCCCAATGCCGCATCGGTGCGGTGTACGACCCTCTTCACCCGCGAAGAGCTTGGGGCAATGCTTAACCGTGAACTTGTCGGCGTGATCGGGATCGAGGATCCAGGGCTCTCCAATGCACTCTGGAGAGAGGCCGAAAGATTAAAAGTCTTGATAAAAAGCAGTGAGTAGAGTAGAATCCGACATTAAACAACTTTTTGGGGGCATGTGATTTTATGACGGTAATCAGGGTACACGAATTGGCCAAAAAAATGGGAGTCGAAAGCAAGGACCTCATATCCGTCCTTGAGAAGATGGGCATCAAGAGCAAAACGCCGTCGAGCGGCCTTGATGACAAGGAGGCCAAGTCCCTGATCGATAAGTTGAAGGCTGTCCGCAAAGAAAAGGAAAAAGAAAAGATCAAGAAAGAACCGGCCGATGCCGTGATCGCATCTAAAGAGGACCGGTTGAAGAAAGCCGCGGCGCTTATAGGAAAATTTTCCTCAACGCTTGAGAAACCAGGGGCAAAGCCGAAGCCCGCACCCATTCCGCCCCCGAAGCCGACCATGCCAGCTCCGCCGATCATTCCGCCTGTGTCCCATGCGGCGCAGACGCCGCCTGCCAAGGTTGAAGAAATACAAGTTTCTCCCGAGCCACCGCAAACCGCTCCAACAACGCAATCCCAGCCTGCAGCAGCGGCAGCGCAACCGGCTTCCACGCCACAGCGTCCTGTTGCTCCGGCAAGGCCGGGCTTCACTCCGCAGCGACCGGGTGCTCCGTCACGTCCGGGTTTTTCACCACGCCCCGGCGCTCCGGTGCGTCCAGGCTACACACCGCAGCGCCCCGGCGCTCCGCCGCGTCCCGGAGCGCGTCCCTTTGAAAGGACCTCTTTCAGATCTCCGGTACTGGAACCCGCGCAGGTGCCGCCGTCGTTGATGCCGGTTCCCGGCAAGCCGTCAAAGAAGAAGTGGCAGAAAAAAGGTGAATTCGAGAACAAGTCAGACCGGGAGTTCCGCGCGAAGCCGTCGTTCAAGAAACTTCCCGATCTCAAGACGCTGCCGCTCGGAAAGAGACCTCATAAAAAAGACGACAGACACGCGCCGCAGACCGACCTGACCGAGATCACCAAGCCGAGAAAAAAGGTCGTCAAGATCCAGGAAGGCGGCACCATCAAGGAGTTCGCCGAGGTCATCGGCGTGAAGGTGAGCGACGTGATCAAGAAGCTAATGGTCAACGGCATCATGGCGACACAGAACCAAGTCATGGACACCGATGCCGCCATGCTCCTTGCCGAAGATTACGGCATCAAGGCCGAGATCACGAGCATCGAAACGGCCGAGGATGTTCTGGAGGAAAAGGCCGATACGGCGGAATCCCGGCTGCTGCGACCACCGGTGGTCACGATCATGGGGCATGTGGACCACGGCAAGACCTCGCTCCTTGACGCGGTTCGGGAAACCAACGTCGTTTCGGGAGAGGCCGGAGGAATTACCCAGCATATCGGCGCCTACCAGGTGAGCCTGAAAGGGAGGGACATTACGTTCCTCGATACGCCCGGCCATGCGGCCTTCACGGCAATGCGCGCCCGCGGGGCGCAGGTGACCGACATCGTGGTCCTCGTTGTCGCGGCCGATGACGGCGTGATGCCGCAGACGCGTGAAGCGGTCAACCACGCCAAGGCGGCCAACGTGCCGATCATCGTGGCCATCAACAAGATCGACAAGCCCGATTCAAAGCCCGACCGGGTGAAACAGGAACTTGCGGAATTCGAACTGACGCCGGAAGAGTGGGGCGGCCAGACCATATTCTGCGAAGTATCGGCCAAGAAAAAGATCGGCCTCGAACATCTGCTTGAAATGATCCTGATCCAGGCCGATGTGCTTGAACTCAAAGCGAACCCCGACAAGATGGCGCGCGGTACGGTCATCGAGGCCAAACTTGACCGGGGCCGCGGACCGGTCGCTACCGTGCTGGTCCAGTCCGGTACGTTGAAGGTGGGTGATTTCTTTGTGACCGGTTCGCAGTTCGGAAAGGTGAGGGCGCTTATCAACGACAAGGGTGAACGGGTAGAGAGAGCCGGACCATCCATGCCTGCCGAAGTCATCGGTTTTTCTAATGTTCCGCTCGCCGGTGATCGTTTTGTGGTGCTCGAAGAGGAGCGCAAGGCCCGTCAGATCGCTGAAGGCAGGCAGGCCAAGCAGAGAAGCGTGGAGATGGGCTCGATCAAGAAGGTGACACTCGAAGACCTGCACACCCAGATCCAGGAAGGCATGGTCAAGGAACTGAATATCGTGATCAAGGCGGACGTGTCGGGATCGGCCGGGGCCATCGTCGATTCGCTCGAAAAACTTTCCACCGCCGCGGTCAAGCTCAAGGTCATCCACAGTTCCGTGGGCGCGATCAACGAAACCGACGTGATGCTCGCGGCCGCGTCAAATGCAATCATCATCGGTTTCAGCGTCCGTCCGGAGCCCAAGGCAACGGAGCTTGCCCAGCGCGAGGGAGTGGACATCCGCCTGTACAACATCATCTACAACGCTATCGATGACATCAAGGCCGCCATGGAAGGCCTGCTGGAACCAACGCTCAAGGAGCGCATCCTTGGACGCGCCGAAGTGCGTCAGACCTTTCATGTGTCCAAGGTCGGCACGATCGCGGGATCCTATGTCGTGGAGGGGCTTCTCAGCCGGCAGTGCGATGGCGTCCGGGTGATCCGGGACAATGCGCTCGTGTACACGGGAAAATTTCATTCGCTCAAGAGGTTCAAGGACGACGTCCGCGAGGTGCAGTCCGGTTACGAGTGCGGCATCGGGATCGAGAACTTCAACGATATCAAGGTCGGCGATATCATCGAGTGTTTTGTGATCGACAAGGTTGCGGGGAAGCTGTAAGACAACTGCAGAATTTTGATTTTCCCATTTTGCACTCTGCATTTTGCATTCGTCTATGTTCATCGGTGTTTGCACGATAGTGATGCATGTACCCGGCAGCGGGTCGCTCAAAGACAAGCGGCATTCTCTCCGCAGCCTGAAAGACAGGATCCGGAGCAAGTTCAATGTCTCGGTGGCCGAGGTCGACGACAACGATCTCTGGCAAAAGGCGTCCCTGGCAGTGGCGGCCGTGAGCAATGATAAATCCCACCTCAACCAGACGCTGGACCATGTGCTGAACCTGGTCCGCAGGGTACCGGAAATAGACCTCCTGGATTATACGATAGAGATATTTTAAGGAACAGTAGCCAGTAGCCAGAAGCCAGAATAAATCTGTTTGTTAAATCTCATTCTCTGTCATTCTCCTGACTCCTGACTTCTGATTTTAAATCATGGCCAAACCAACCTATAAAAGATCGGTGCGCGTAGGCGATCAGATGAAGCAGGAGATCGCCGATATCCTCATGCGCAAGATAAAGGACCCCCGAATAGGATTCGTCACGGTGACCGATGTCGAATTGTCGGACGACCTCAGGAATGCGAAGGTCTTCGTGAGCATCTACGGCGGCGACAAGGAAGAAACGTTCAAGGGCTTGAAGAGCGCCTCGGCATTCATCAGGTCCGAACTCGGCAGAAGAATGAGCATGAGGAGCGTTCCGGAGATACTGTTCCGTTTCGACGCTACCGTGGAGCAGGGCGCGCATATCATGGAACTTCTGCACGAGATCGAGACAAAGCAGGAACAGGACACGGAAGAGAAAGAGAAGAAAGACCCGGGGCATGAGTAACCGTGAGAGTATTGCAGCAGCACTGAAAGGGTGCTCGACCGTTCTTATTTCCACGCACAAAAGCCCGGACGGGGACGCCCTCGGGTCTCAGCTTGGGCTTATGCTCGCGCTGGAAAAAATGGGCAAGACGGTGAGCGCGCACAATCTGGATCCGGTGCCGGAGATCTACCGCTTCCTTCCGCAGAATGAACGGATCAGGATCGGAAAACCGGTTCAGGGCCGTTATGACGCGTTCATTGTCGTTGACTCGGACCCGCCGCGAACCGGTCTGTTTGACACAACCTATCCCGCCGATGTGCTGATCAATATCGATCATCATATTACCAATCCCCTTGCGTGGCCGCTTACCTGGCTGGACACAACCGCGTCCGCCGCGGGAGAGATGGTCTTCAAGCTTATCCGGGAGCTCGGCGTCCCGCTCGACCGGGACATTGCCCTCTGCCTCTATACTGCGGTCTTTACGGACACGGGTTCCTTCCGGTATACGAACACCACGCCGGAAAGCATGAAAATAGCGGCAACGCTGCTCGAAGCCGGAGCCGACCCGTGGCTGGTCACGGAAAACGTATACGAATCCTTTTCGTACCCGCGATTGAAGCTCTTGGGAACCGTCATCGCGAACATGGAACGGAGCGCGGACGGACGGACCGCGTGGGTCGTGGTGACCGATGAGCTTTATCGCCGGACCAACACCACGGCGGAGGACACGGATAACTTCGTGAACTTCGTGCGGTCGGCAAAGGGCGTCGAGGTTGCGATCCTGTTGAGGCAAACAGGAAGCGCACAGTATAAGATCAGTATGCGCTCCAAGGGACGGGTCGATCTTTCAGGGTTGGCCCAATCGTTCGGCGGAGGCGGACACAAGAACGCCGCCGGCGGTGTGCTCGACGGGCCGCTCGACGAGGTAAAAAAACGGGTGCTCGCCGATGTCGAGAGGACGATCGCGGCGCAGATGGGAAAGAGGGGAACGGCATCGGATGGACGGCGTTCTTAATATCAACAAGCCGTCCGGCGTGACCTCTCACGATGTTGTCGAGAGCGTCCGGAGGATCCTTCACGAACGACGGATCGGCCATACCGGAACGCTCGACCCGCTCGCGACCGGCGTTCTTGTTCTCTGCGCGGGCAGGGCGACCAGGATCGCGCAGTATCTTGAAGCAGGGGAGAAGGAATACAAGGCGACCATGCGGCTCGGAGTAACCACCGATACCCTCGATGCCGACGGACTGGTGCAGGAAACAAGGTCGTATACACCGCCCGATCGGCGGAAGATCATTGAAGTTTTGCAGGGTTTCATTGGTTCGATCATGCAGCGTCCGCCGGCATATTCTGCCGTGAAAGTAGCTGGGGTGCCGTCGTACAGGCTGGCACGCGAAGGCAGGGCGGCATTGCTCGAGCCGCGTCCGGTAACGATATTCAGCATCGAGCTGACGGCGTTCGAGGACCCCGTGGCGAGTCTCACGGTGGCTTGCTCAAAAGGCGTGTACATCCGAACGCTGTGCGCTGAAATAGGGGATGCCCTGGGCATGGGAGCGCATCTCATCGGCCTTGAAAGAACGCGCTCCGGGCGGTTCAGCATCGATCGCGCCATTTCCCTTGATCAGCTCCAGGGGATGATGGCAGCAGGCAACACGGAACAGGCGCTCACGCAGATCGACGATGCGCTCGCCGCATTCCCGGTGGTCCCGATCAGCGAGGCAGAGACCCTACGGGTGCTGCACGGAAGCCAGATATCCTGTCCGTCGACTTTCGCAAACTTCGCCGGCGGCCGTGTCAGACTTCACAGCCCTTCCGGCAGGCTCCTGGCTCTTGCGCGTATCGATGCCGGGGTCCTCAAACCGGATCTGGTCTTTTCGTAAATTTTTTAAAAAAATAGGACGGATCTGTCGGCTCCGACAGATAATGAATAAAATGCTTTACATCTCGCAGTAAATATGATATTTTACCACGCCTTAGAAAGAAACATCTTAATGAAAGGAGGGACGGTTGAATGGATAAGGAACAGAAAACAGGTCTGATCAATACGTACCGCAGGCATCCATCAGATACAGGTTCTCCGGAAGTGCAGATTGCAATTCTGAGCGGACGGATCACCCATCTGACGGAGCATTTGCAGACGCACAAGCACGATCAACATTCGCGGAGAGGTCTTCTGCAGATGGTCGGGCAGAGGCGCCGGCATTTGAATTACCTGAAGACGAACGATCTTGACCGCTATCGCAAGGTCATTGAGCAGCTGGGCATACGAAAGTAACATAACGATCGTAAGGGAAAGAGTGAGGTTTCATGGTAACAACAGTTGAAACAGAAATAGGCGGGAAAAAACTGATCCTGGAAACGGGATTAATGGCAAAACAGGCAAATGGCGCTGTCGTCGTCAGGTGCGGCGATACCGTCGTCCTGTCAACGGCAGTTTCTTCAAAAGTGGAACGGGCCAACGTTGATTTTCTCCCGTTGACGGTGGATTATCAGGAAAGGGCCTATGCCGCCGGAAGGATCCCGGGCGGGTTCTTTAAGCGCGAGGGACGGCAGACCGAAAAAGAGATCCTGACGTCGCGGCTCATTGACCGGCCGATCAGGCCGTTGTTCCCTGAGGGATACTATTTCGACACGCAGATCATTGCCTCGGTGCTTTCGATCGGCGATGAAAGTTCGATGGACCTCATGGGCATGATCGCTTCGTCGTCCGCTCTCGCGATATCCGATATCCCCTTCCGCGGACCCATCGGGGCCGTTCGGATCGGGCTTATCGACGGCAAGTATATCATCAATCCCGATCATAAGGAGATCGAGACCTCGCAGCTCAACCTGGTCGTTGCAGGCACTGCCGATGCCATCATGATGGTCGAAGGCGGGGCGAAGGAACTGACCGAGGACCAGATGCTCGAGGCACTTGAGACCGCGCATCGTGAGATCAAAAAGATCGTTGCACTGGTGAACGAACTTACCGCAAAGGTCGGAAAGCCGAAGCGGCCGGTAAAGACGGTTGAGATCGACAAGGACCTTGCCCGGCAGGTTGCCGCGCTGGCCATGGACCGTTTGCTTACCGCCATCATCATTCCGGACAAGATGGAGCGTCAGAGGACCCTCGACGCGCTGCTGGGCGAGATCAAAGAGAAGCTCAAGAACGAAGACCCGACGAGAAATATCCAGATCGCAACGATCTTCTTCGGTCTGGAAAAGGACGAGGTCAGGAAGATCATCCTGGAAAAGAACATGCGGGCCGACGGACGAAGACCGGACCAGATCCGGCCCATCAGTTCCGTGGTCGGCATGCTCCCCCGGACGCATGGATCGGCCCTGTTCACCCGCGGCGAGACCCAGGCGCTGGTGGTAGCCACCCTCGGGACGTCGGTGGATGAGCAGCGCATCGACTCCCTCGAGGGTGAATACTTCAAGACCTTCATGCTGCACTACAATTTCCCCCCGTTCAGCGTGGGCGAGACCAAACCCCTCCGGGGACCCGGCCGGCGCGAAATCGGACACGGCGCGCTCGCAGAACGCGCGCTGAAGGCAATGGTGCCGACCAAACAGGAGTTTCCGTATACCATCAGGATCGTGTCGGACATCCTTGAGTCCAATGGTTCGTCTTCCATGGCAACGGTTTGCGGCGGCACGCTGGCGCTCATGGACGCAGGTGTGCCCATCAAGGCGCCGGTCGCGGGCATCGCCATGGGCCTCATCAAGGAAGGCGACAAGGTCATCGTGCTTTCGGATATCCTCGGACTTGAAGACCACCTCGGGGACATGGATTTCAAGGTAACCGGAACGAGCACGGGTATCACCGCGCTCCAGATGGACATGAAGATCGAGGGTATCACGATCGAGGTTATGCGCACGGCCCTTCAACAGGCGAAGGCCGGGCGGCTGCATATCCTCGGCAAGATGCTGGAGACGCTAACCGAGCCGAGGAAGAACCTGAGCACCTTCGCGCCGCGGATCATCACCATGAAGATCAACACGGACAAGATCAAGGATGTGATCGGCAGCGGAGGAAAGGTCATCCGCAGCATCGTGGAGCAGACCGGGGCGAAGATCGACATCGAGGACAACGGCACGATCAACATCGCTTCGTCGGACGAAGCAGCAGCCCTCAAGGCAAAGGAGATCATCCGGGGCATCTGCCAGGACGCCGAGGTCGGCAAGATCTATATGGGGAAGGTCAGGAAGATTATGGATTTCGGCGCCTTTGTGGAAATATTCCCCGGCACCGACGGATTGCTTCACATATCGCAGATCTCGGACCAGCGGCTCGAAAAGGTCACGGACGCACTCAAGGAAGGCGATGAGGTCCTCGTGAAAGTGCTTGAGATCGACCGGCAGGGGAAGATCCGCCTCTCCCGCAAGGAAGCCATGCGTGAAAGAGGAACAACAAAATAACCTGACATCATCAACAGAACACGGTATAAATAAAAGAGAGGAAATAGGAGACTCGATGAGATTCCCTGTTTCCTTTTTTGTTTGGATCTTTTTAATACAATTGATGGCAAAGGCATGACTGCGGAGACGCGGAGAAAGTCACGGGGAAGCTCTTTACCGTTATCCGGAATGATCAGAACATAACATTAGAAGCTCTTGGTGGTGATCTGAGATAAGATACTGGTCACTCCTCTGCGTCTCAGCGCCTCCGCCGTGAGCAAAGTTTGTTCAAATAACTTGCAGAAGTATCTTTGTTTCAGTCGAATTGGAGTGCTCATGCCGAAATACGATGCAGCCGTGGTCGGTGCAGGGCTCGGCGGACTTGCCGTTGCGGCACTGTTGTCCGGTAAGAAGAAAAGAGTCATCGTCCTTGAGCACGGAGGATCATTGGACGGAGCGGTGGGGGCATATACAAGGGATGGATACAGCTTCCATGCCTCACCGGCGCTTTCCTACGGGTTCGACCCGGGAGGGGCGTTTCATGTGCTCAGTGCGCAGATCGGGATCGTTCAAGCCGCAGCCGTGCGATCACCCTGTTATCAAGTCGCGCTTCCCGACCACCGGATAACCATTTTTGCTGATAAGGCCGAAACGCTCGAGGAGCTCGGAAGAGAATTTCCCCGGGAAATAAATGCGCTGATCACGTTCTACCGGGATCTGCATGGCTTGGCTGAGAAGGTCTTAAAAAACCGGTTCTGGGCATACGTGACAAGGCAGCGTTCGGCTGCCGGGTTCATGCGGCAATACCGTTTCAGTGCAGGATTGACGGCATTCTTTGATGTGCAGTCGCTTTATTTCTTTCAGAGACCAGTTGCGGAAATATCCCTGGTGGACCTTATCGCATTATGCGATACTCCTCCACGCTACCCCGAAGGCGGCTTCAAAGGACTCGTTGACCAGCTGCAGGGCACGATCCTTCAGCAGGGCGGTGAAATTCTGTATAACCAGGCCGATATCGAAATCCTGTCGAGAGGCAACACTATTAAAACAAAACAGGGGGTCATAGAGGCTGACGCGATCCTCCTGAACCTGTCGCCGAGCCCTCATCCGTCGACGATCTTCATGGGATTGCGGGACACGGTCATCCCGGTTGGTATGTGCCCGGAGGTGCTTTATCTCCCGGACTATCATTCTCCCCGGCAATTTTATACGCTCTCACTCGGGGCCAAAGATGACGTTGCAAGCGCTCCCAAAGGCATGAGCGCGCTGAGCATGACGTTCAGATCGGAGCAGGGCAGCGCTCACGATAAGCAGGACCTCATCGATCGCCTGAACAGGCTCATCCCTTTTTTAAACGATCATCTCGTCTTCAGCGACGAGCAGAGAACCGGCGTTGAAGGGATCGTTCTGCCTGAAGGCGTTGCTTTTAAACCGCTTCGATCAAAAGAGGGGATATCACTTCTTTCGCGGGGTTCCAGGGGGAATCTCTATCTTCTGAAAAATGCTCAGGCAGCCCCGCTTCAGGTAATGTCGGCAGTGAACAGGTTTGTAAATAAAATAAGCTGATCTTGAGCAGACATCTCCTCACCTCTATACACTCTTTAGACTTTATGAACACAATAGACTCTATGAACTCAATAGACTTTCCATACCGCATCCTGACCCGAACTGATACCTCTTGCCAAATTCGTTCATTTGGAGTACGCTTTGAACAAAAAAAGGGGGTCACTGAACCCTATGAACGTCACTGATGCTTTAACCACCCGCCGCACCATTCGCGCCTTCAAACCGGACCGCATCGACCGGGCTCTGCTCATAAAGGTCCTCGAGCCCGCGCTTCACGCGCCTTCCTGGGCCAATACCCAGCCGTGGGAGATCGTCGTTGCCGCGGGGGAGCCGCTCGAGCGGCTGCGCACGGCATATGCCGTGAACCTCAAGAACTGTGTGCCCCGGAACCCGGACATCGCGATACCCGGGGCATGGTCCGAGGAGTGCCGCATGCGCATGGAAGCGCTCAAGTCCGGGCGCGCCGAAGCACTTGAGCAGGTGTGCAAGGACCCTGCCTCCATCCCCGATCTGATGCAGATGAACTACAGGTTGTTCAACGCGCCCGTTGTCGTCTACCTCTGCATGGACCGCTGCCTCACCCCGTGGTCCTTGTTCGATCTCGGCGCAATGAGCCACGGTATCATGCTCGCGGCGGAGGAGCAGGGGATCGGCTCGGCCGTGGCCGTCACCCTTGCGGCCCATCCCGATCTGATCCGCGAGGAACTCGGCATACCCGACCACCTCGCGATCGTCATAGGCATCGCACTCGGCTATCCCGATCCCGATCACGCGCAGAACAAATTCCGGAGCACAAGAAGAAGAGTGGAAGAAGCTGTCCGGTTCAAAGGTTTTTAATTTCTACAAATTCCATTAACTCTATTTACTCAATAGACTCTATATCCTCTTTAGACTTTACAAACACCGGGAGGACCATCATGGCTGACCTGTTAAAGGGAGACTTTGTGCGGCACGATCATTTCGGCATCGGCCGCGTGGAAAGCACGGCAAAGGGCGGCGGACCTGATTGCGAGGTCTATTTCCCGCGTTTGTACAAGCAGACCCTGGTCGATGTTGATGATCTGCAGCCGCTGTCCGATGCCGAGGCGGCGGCGTACGAGATGGTGATGCTCGCCGCCCGCGAGTTGAACGAGGAGGACTTGCCCGCGATCGAGCTCGGCGCGCGGTGGCAGGGCGGGGAGCTGGTGCTGAAGCCGGCTGACACGGGCCAGACGCCAAAGTCCGTTCCGATCGAGGCCTTCTTCCACAAGATCGTGATGGTCCGCGACCGCCTGCGGGTCATGGAGGCGCAGATCAACGGCCATAAGAAGTTGACCGACACCGAGAAGGTAGAGCTGCAGCAGTACATTACCCGCATATATGGTTCCCTGACCACGTTCAACATCCTGTTCAAGGACAAGAAGGACCATTTTGTCGGGCAGAAAGGGGAGGTTT
Source organism: Nitrospirota bacterium (assembly GCA_049793155.1). GTDB lineage: Bacteria > Nitrospirota > UBA9217 > UBA9217 > UBA9217 > JALNZF01. The sequence continues at coordinate 76,906 of JBARBN010000106.1, read as the reverse complement.
CCTGATGCAGTGCGGAGCGCACCACGTATGATCACAAACATGAATGAGAACAAGAAGCCGATAAATCCCTGGCATTTCATCTGGATTGCCGTCGTAATTTCGGAACTATTTACGGCACTGCTGAATTCCGTACAAAGCTTTATCTGGTACGGAAAGCTGTCGACAGAGCTGCTGATCATAGGCGCCATTGACGCGCTGTTCGTGCCCTTGATCGTCGCTCCGATCGTTATATATTTTATGAGGTACACGGCACAGCTGAAAAGCATCAACCTGCGGCTTCAGCAGGAGATCGCGGAACGGATTCAGACCGAGCAGGCGCTCGCGCGGAGCGAAGCGAGGTACCGCGCCATGATCGAGGCCTTTGACGGATTCATCTACATTTGTTCTCCGGACTATCGCATTGAGTTCATGAACGACCGGTTGAAAGAACGCACCGGTTACGACGCCACCGGGCGGAACTGTTATGAAGCTTTGCACGAAAAGGATTCTGTTTGTACCTGGTGTGTGAATGACAAGGTGCTGAGGGGTGAAACCGTTGAATGGGAAGTGCAGAGCCCCAAGGACAACCGGTGGTACCATGTGACCAATACGCCCATTCGCAACACGGACGGCACCATTTCCAAACAGGCAATGATCATAGACATTACCGAGCGCAAGGCAATGGAAGAAGAGCTTCTCAGCGCGCAGAAGCTTGAATCGGTCGGCCTTCTTGCTGGCGGGATCGCCCATGACTTTAACAATCTCCTGTCGGGGATCCTGAGCAACGTTGAACTGGCGAAGATGTATTCCGTCCAGGAGAATAAGGTCTTTGAACGGCTGGAGGAGGCTGCGCAGGCGACTCTCAGGGCAAAGGATCTGACCCAGCAGCTCCTGACCTTCTCCAAAGGAGGGGGGCCGGTCAAGAGCACGCAGGCCATCGGGGAGCTCATCAAGGACTCAGTGCATTTCTCCCTGCGGGGGACCAAGGTGAAGTGTGAATTTTCCATTCCGCAGGACCTCTGGCTTGTCGACGCCGATGGGGGACAGTTGAGACAGGTTATCAATAATATGGTCATCAACGCGGACCAGGCCATGCAGGCCGGCGGTTCGATCACGGTCATCGGCGAGAATGTCGAGCTCGGCGCGTCGAATATCCCTTCCCTGGATAAAGGAAAGTATGTGAAAATATCGATTGAAGACTGCGGAGCAGGCATAGCGAAAGAACATCTGTCAAAAATATTTGATCCGTATTTTACGACGAAAAAGAATGGAAACGGCCTCGGTCTTGCGACGTCCTATTCCATTATAAAAAAACATAAGGGCCAGATCACCGCGTCCTCCGTATTGGGCAAGGGTACGACCTTCATCATCTACCTTCCCGCGTCGGAAGGCAAGGTCGTGAAACAAGAGGTCAAGAAACAGGAACTTCAGAAGGGAGACGGACGGATACTGGTCATGGACGATGACGAGGCAGTCCGGGACGCGTCGAAAAAAATCCTTATAGCCCTGGGCTATGATGTCGTGCTTGCTCAAGAGGGGAAGAGTGCGATAGAGGCTTACCAAGAGGCAATGGCGTCGGGGAAGCCCTTTCACGCGGTCATCATGGATTTGACCATACCGGGAGGCATGGGAGGAAAGGAAGCGGTTGCGAAACTGCTCGAATTAGACCCTAATGTCCGGGCGATCGTGTCGAGCGGTTATTCCAATGATACGGTCATGGAGCAATTCAGGAAGTTCGGCTTCAAAGGCGTCTTGACCAAGCCCTACAGCATTAAAGACTTCAGCGAGACCGTCTACCGCGTCATCAAGGAGAGCGGCTAAAGACAGACGTAAAGCGATGTAAAGCGATGCAAGGCGACGAAGAGGCAAAAAGGCAGACGTAAAGGCGACGAGAAGCGGCGGAGAAGCGACTCGGAGATCGCTTTTTGTCGATTCTCGTCGGTCTTCATCAGTTTCGGTTCTAGTAGGTACTCAGTCGCTTTACATCGGTTGTTACGCCCCTTGAATGGAGAATAAAGTGAATAAAGAACCTGGAACGCCGGAGGAGCCGGAACACGGCAGCGCATGGATGAACGTCGCGAGGTGGGTGTTTCTCGTTGTCGTGCTGGTCGCGGCCTGGTTCATCCTGGAATGGTTGACGGGGTGGAAGTAGGTGATGCACGAAAAAAGACCGAACCCTGAGAGACTTCAGCTGATGAAGGCGATCGCTGTCCTCGGGATCGTACTATGCTGTGCTTGCAGCAGCGGCACAGGAGAAACAGGCAATACGCCGGTAGCTGACCCCCATACGGACCCGCTGCAGGGACCGTTAGCCGGAAATCCGTCCGGCCACTATCTCGTCCCTGCCGGGGCCGGGGCTGAGGACGTTTCTTCCCCGGATCATGTCATCGGCAGCGGAACGCGCGAGAGCTGCACGGCAGAGGAGTTTATCCAGGCCGTTGCCCAAGGCGGCAAGATCACCTTCGATTGCGGACCCGGTCCGCTCACAATCACCCTCGATCGCCCGGCCAAGGTGTTCAATGACCGGCCGGATGTCGTGATCGATGGTGGCGGGCTGGTCACGCTGAGCGGCGGGGGCGTTACCCGCATTCTGTACATGAACACGTGCGATCAGGACCAGGTGTGGACCACGTCGCATTGCCAGGACCAGGACCATCCGCGACTGACCATCCAGAACCTGACGTTCATCGACGGCAACTCCAGGAATGAGACCGTGTACGATGGCGGCGGGGCCGTCTGGGTCAGGGGAGGCCGGTTCAAGGTCGTAAACAGCCGGTTCTTCAATAATGTCTGCGCCGACTCGGGGCCCGATGTCGGGGGCGCCGCAGTCCGGGTCTTCAGCCAATACAACGGCCTTCCTGTTTATGTGGTGAACAGCACCTTTGGCGGTGCGCCGGGCTACGGCAACGTCGGCGCGAACGGCGGCGGCATCAGCAGCATCGGGGTCTCCTGGGCGATCTATAACAGCCTGTTCTCACACAACCGGGCGATCGGTAATGGCGGCAATCCCGTCCAGTCCGGGACCCCCGGCGGCGGGAGCGGAGGCGCGATCTACAACGACGGCAATACCATGACGCTTGCATTGTACGGGTCGGACATCAGGGACAACGAAGTGAACAGCTACGGCTCCGCGATCTTCTTCATTTCGAACGACCATACCGGCACGCTTCACGTGGAAGATTCCGTGATAAGCCGCAATGTCGGCGGGTCGTGGTATGCACTGCCCGGGATCTCGATGCACAGCGACACCTTTACCGAGATCATCAACTCGACCATCGAGTAGGCGGCCTGTCATGGGATCAGTCCTGGATCATGGATCAAAACAAATGTGATCCTGGCATCGGCCCTTTATTGCTTCGGCATCAGCGGCGAAACGATATCCACCGGCAGTTTTATGATGTTCTCCAAAAGCTTCAAGATCCGGGAGCCCACGGCCGTGGGTGAGAGGAATACAACACTCGGATTCGTCAGATCGCCGGACACCCGGACCGGGATCGAGATGAGGGTGCCGCCCATGACCTTTCCTACGAGCGGAATGTGCCGGATGATCCAGTTGATCGATGAAAAGGGCGCAACGAGCACGATGAGGTCCAAACGCTGCTTTCCCAGATCGATCTTGCCTTCGGCAATGATGTCCAAAGACTGCCCGCCGATATAGGCTTTCTCCAGGGTGAAAACGCCTTGGTGAATATCTCCCCGTATTGCCATGGAATGATAAGGGAAGCCGCTTCCCCCAAAGTCCGGGGCCCTGCCGCGAAAGATATCAAGCACGCTCAAAACGGAAAATATTTTTTGCAGGAGCGGATAATGGTAAATCTTGCCGTCCCGCGCCTTGAAATCCACCCTGCCTTCCAGGGCAGAGAGCAGCTCTTTTCCCATACCGTGCGACCTGAAACTCGAACTTAGGTCATACTCGCCGGAGATATGCGCATCCATGTTCGTCAGGCAGGAGACCGTATAACCCAGGGTTTCTTTCTTTGCCGTGGGGGTGAACGTAAAAGAGATGCTTTCCCGTGAAATAAGGAGCGAACCCGGTATCGAAATATCGCAGGTCCTGGTGTCGGTAAATTCCATGTTCACCCTGTCCGGATCCACGGTTACGACGGCGTGGGCGGGGGCAAAGATAAAGCTTCTGAATTTAACATACGACGAGTCGGCTCGGAGGTCGCCCCGTATGGGCGGCAGGGGAAAAGACCTGACCTTTTGATCGGTGCTTTTCCTGCCTGCCTGCTCCATGGCCTGCTGAATTTCCTGTATCTCAATGCCGTCGGCCTTGAGCGCCATGCTGAAGGCGATCCCCTCGTCCGAGGTCGTTGCCGCGCCCGTCATGGAGTAATGATGTCCGCCCCAGGTGACATCAGCTTTGTCCACGGTCAGGACATCACCATCTGCGTTGATCGCGAACTTGTCGATCGTGATGGGCACCGGCATCCCCCAGGGAATGAAAATATCGCTGCCTTCAAGATCGCCTTTGATGCGGGACCTGAGCGGAAGGTCCGTGTGGATCACTGCATGAATATCGCCCTGTACGGAGCCTTTGCCGAAATTTCCCTGTTCGAATATTCTGCTCAGCGTGGACTGGGCCATGACACCTGAATAGGAAATGTCTGCCTTCTGTTTCTGCCAGTTCAACGTGATGGCCGCGTTCGTCTCCCGGTCCTTGATCACCAGACGCCGGATGTCGAGATCGGTATTGCGTTGGGTAAGATCGACGAGGAAGGCCAGTCCTTCCGGAACGGATATCGATCCGGAGAAGGTGAGTCCTTTTGTCCCTTCCCAGGTCAGATGGGAATTCCTGACCGCAATGGGGGTCTTGATCATGAGCCCGGGCGGCAGTTCGAGGTTCGCAAAGACCCAGTCAAGCGTTTTTCTGCCGGAGCTCCCGTCAATGGTCATATCGATGGTGCGTTCCAGGGTGTTTGTAATGCGGCTGATAACGGCCGTACCGGTCAGGGACGAATCCAGGATCGTGGCTTCGCGCAGGCCGAAGGACAAGCTGTCCGGAACGAACCTGAAATCGCCTCTTGCCAGACCGAACGGCGCCGGCAGGATCGATGAGTCGATGATGATATGGTCAAGACCGCCGGCAGCAGTGATCTCTCCGCGCTCGGGATGAAGCAGCGGTCCCCTGAAACCAAGCGAGGTCACGGTCAGATCTCCCTTCAGGTCATGCACGCTGCTCAGCGAGCTGTCCAACGCCGGGTACCGGCTGCGCCACTGGAAAACCTCTGCAACATGGATGAGCGCGTTGGCGTTCGCGATCTCGAGCACGGGTGTATCGCGGCCGGTGATGCTCGCGGAGACGCGGGACAGGGATGACGTGCCGAGGCGGACCGTCGTGTCCGAGATCGCCACCTTGTTCTCCTCCAGGGAGAACCGTCCGCTTACGCCAAGCGACGCGGGGAGGAGAGGAGAGCCTATCGCGATCCCCCTCGCCTCGCCCGTGATGTTCAGACGCCATTTCTCGGGCTGCAGCAGTGGACCTCCCATGCTCAGAGAAGAGAGGGATATTTTACCAGCGAGATCATTAATGTCTTTTAACATCGTCCCTGCCTTTTCGTACCTGCTCCTCCAGCCAAACAGCTCTGCCAGGTCGATCGATGCCCGTCCTTCTGAAACCGCGAAGTCGGGCACCTTACTTTTAACAAACTGCGCCGAGACATTGTCAAGGGAAGATGATCCAAGCCGGGCCGACAACCCGGTGACTTCCAGGGTGCTTTCATCGATTATGAACCGGGTGCTGAGGCCCAGCGGCGCCGGTAGCCAGTGAGATTCCGCGAGCACATCCTTCACCTCGCCGGTCATCTTTCCCTTCCATGTCTCGGGATGATCGATCAGCCCGCCGCCGAACAGGGAGGAGATGGTCAGCACCCCGCGTTTCAGGCGCACGTGCTGCAGAAACGGAGTCAGGCTTTCCGAGGACGACAGCCAGGAGTAGAGCTCATCGAGATTGACCACGGCGCTGCCTGAGAACATGTCCAGCCAGGGTATGCGGTCCCAATACAGGTTCGCGGAAAATCCGGTGAGAGAAGAGAGCCCCATGGATATTGCCAGGTCCCTGACCTCAGACCTCTCCTCGGTGAAGGAATAGGATCCACTCAAGGAAAAATTCCCCCATTGCTCCGTGGATGCCTTGACCAGGAACTTCATATCGCCGGGCGGCGCGTTGAAGTGCACGGTCACGTCCTTCAGAGAGAGAAAATCCCGGTGACTCCTCCTGAAAAGGAATTTGCCGTTGTCCATCTCCATGACAAGGCCCGGGCCGATAGCCTCCAGATAGTAGAGCGCGGCGCGAATATCTTTCTTGGCCTCTACAAGAGAGGGAGCCTCTGCAGTTGATTCAGAGACCGATGCGGGCAGAATGACCCTGAAGTCGGGCTCCGCGATCCGGATCTTCGCAAGGCGCATTTTGCCGGAGAACAGCGGCAAGAGTTGAGGATAAATGTCGAGCGCTTGAAGGGTCCCGCGGAACGTCCGGGGATAGCGAAGCTTCAGCTTCGTGATCGAGATATGGGGGCGGGGAAAGAGTGAAAGATCGAGCCTCTCATACGACATGGTTCCACCGAGCCGTTTCGATACCGCGGCCTCGATGCCGCCTTTCGCTGACTTGGAATTAAGATAGACCGGCGCCATGAAGATCACGGCGGCAAGGAACACGGTCATGCTGACCGCAAGCCAGATTAGTATTTTCTTTCGCAAGGTCATGGACAATAGTTCAGGTCTTTTCTCATGAAGGATACGCACTTGTTCTTATTATACAAATAGTCGGTCTCGGGGGCAAGATTATCTTGAGCGCGTGATGATTTAAACTCTTTAGACGCTACAAACTCAATGAACTCTATAAACTCTATGAACTCTATGAACTCATTAGTCTCTCAAAAACCTACTTTACTTTTCCCCGCAATAAGGATATTCTTCTCAAAAAAGCGGCTCCAGGTGAAGACTGACGGTCGATTCTCGTCGGTTTTTTTTGCATTAACATGTCGCCTGGTCAATTCTGCGTCGATCCTTGTCGGTACTTAGTCGTTTCTCGTCGGCATCACCGGAGCCAGATATGCCCTATAACGAAAAATTGGAGGCAATGATCGATATTGCCGCGAAGCGCTGGAAGGACCTGGAAAAGAAGAAGATGTTCGGCGGCGTGGGCTACCTGCTCAGGGGCAACATGGCCTTCGGCATCCACAAGGACAGCCTGATCGTGCGCACGGACAAGGAGCAGGGAGAGAAGAGCCTCAAGGACAAGAACGTGCAGCCCTTCGATATCACCGGCAAGCCGATGAGCGGCTGGGTCATGGTGCGGGAAGCAGGTTGGAAGGGCGCCGCAGGTCTCGCAAAGTGGCTGGGGATAGGGAAGGAGTACGCGCTGTCGCTGCCGGAAAAGAAGGGGAAGGCAAAGGCAAAGAAGACGAAGACGCTGAGGGAATATAAGGGGTAAAAGCGAAGAGGATCGACCAGGTGATGAAAGGCGAACAGACGGCTGACCCAAGGGGGGCCCGGGAAGGAGACACAAAGATGATAACGAGGATTAGTGTTGCTGCGTTTGTATTTATGATGTGCATATCGACCGCTGCTGCCGAAGAGCGGTTTGGGGTCGTTGTGTACCCCGGAGCGAAATACGATCAGATCAGAACGAATCTGCTCGCGCGGAACCCGTCGATCCAGGGGGCGGCATACCGGACCAACGATAGTATCGAAAAGGTCATAGCCTTTTATAATAAGCAGGGGCTTCTGTTCCTGAAGGTCGGCAGCCCGTCGAAAGAGCGTGCGCGGTTCAAGAAGATGGATATTGACGTGGATGTGGTGGTTCAGAATCCGTGGAAGGACGCGCAAACGGGCGCGACGATGACGGACACCCTTATTCTGATCATAAAAGAAGAGGAGAAGAAGGGGGAGTAGATCGGGTTATCGATCTGTTTCTCCGCGACAGGCAGCAGGCAGTTCATAAAAATCTCGAATGCGCTCAATGTTAAGATTAAAAGCCTAATAATCATATGAAGGCACCTCGGCATACCAGAGCGCATCGGCACTCAGGTATGTTTCACGGAAAGATTCCAATCGCGGTGAAGGGGTCGCGCACGGCATCTTGCGAAGCGCGAGGGCAATTTCCTGGTTTGCAACCATCCCTTGAAATGTGGTAAAAGTGCTTTTCTCCCACCACGGCCTTGCTCAAATCGACTGCTACATCCCTTCTCGATGTGAACGAAATGATCCCTTCCGAATCAATCAGATAGCTCATAAGCTCTTAATCGTTTGAATTATATTGTCGCACACGCTGTCTCATGGTGAGATTTTGTCTTGAGACATGTCTCATATATTGAGAATAATCAGATAAAAAGGGGAGAATCAGAGGCTAAATTGGCGCATTTTTTAGAATGTGTTTATATTGCAGATCATGAATAGTGGTCAGACCGACAGCATGTCTTCACGGAAAGCCACGGACAGCGTCCATCTGCTCAAGCAATGACCGCGATATTAAAGCATATTTTTGAGCATAACCGTGTTGTGCAGCTGCAGGCTGCCTTCGGGCAATTTCACGGAAGTCGTTGCTCGAATGACAGGTGTCGCAATAAAAAATATGCGGACAGGATGGTATGGATTTTGCTTTCTATATCACAAATATAAAAGGATAAGACAAAAATAACGGTATTACAGTTGCGAGTATCGCTTTCACAGCATCTCTGGCAATGTACACTCCGAATTTCAAACGGGAGGTTCCTATGGCCGAAGCGGGTATCATGGAAACGACTCAATATCTGAGCTTCAAACTTGGCGAAGAGGTTTTCGCGCTCGAGATCGGCAAGGTGCTTGAGGTGCTCGATTTCACGGCGGTCACGAAGGTCCCGCGCACGCCGGCATTCATGTGCGGTGTGATCAACGTCCGCGGCAGCGTGGTGCCGGTGGTGGACCTGCGGCTCAAGTTCGGCTTGGCGAAGACCGAGAAGACTGTGAACAGCTGCCTCATCATCGTCGAGGTGACGGTTGACGGGGAGACCGTTGTTCTGGGCGCGCTTGTTGATTCGGTGCAGGAGGTGATGGACCTGGGGTCCGAGCATGTCGAGCCGGCGCCCAAGATCGGCAAGCGGCTGAACACGGAGTTCATCAAGGGCATGGGCAGGCATAACGAAAGGTTCGTCATCATCCTGGACATCGACAAGGTGTTTTCTTCCGATGAACGTGCGCGAGCGGAGCATTTCGAAGCTGACGCGGCACAGGACGCGGCGAATGCAGGATGGATTACGGGCAGCGAACAACGATCGTGAGCTACCATCAACAAATTTCAACGCTACAAAGGAGACTAACATGATGAGCTATCGCGATATGTCCATTGGGACGAAGTTGGTGATCATTCTTGTTGCCATTGTTTCTCTGTCATTCTTCATCCTGACGTTCTTTGTCAGCCGCCATACTACGGGAGTTTTTGAGGAACAAACGTTGGAACAGCTGACGTCGCGAGTGCAGCTTGTCAAGGATATGGTAGAGACCTATGACAGCAATTTGCAGCACAATGCGGACATGCTGTCCAATGTCTTTACGTCATATTATCCAGAAAAGATCACGATCGCCCCGACAAAGAAGATACGCATCGGAGAGACGGATACCCCGACGTTACTGGCAGGCAACAGCGTCATAAATCTGCATTTTGAGAGGATCGATGCGTTTACACGCATCACCGGGGCGGTGGCAACGATATTCGCAAGAAGGGATGATGATACCTTCGTACGCGTCGCTACTTCCTTGAAAAAGCAGGATGGGTCGAGGGCTATAGGGACGATTCTTGGACAGGAACATCCCGGATATAAAAAGCTGATCCAGGGTGAGAGCTACACAGGCAAAGCCACGCTTTTTAACAAAGATTATATGACCAAGTATGTTCCTATCAAGGACAGCGCAGGGCGCGTTATCGGCATCTTTTTTATCGGCGTGGACTTCACCGAAAACCTCAGGGGCCTCAAAGATAAGATCCGGTCATTGAAGGTGGGCGAAAGCGGTTATCTTTACGTCCTGGACGCAAAAACAGGCCCGACATACGGAAATCTGGTCGTTCATCCGTTCAAGGAAGGCCAGAATATTCTCGATTCCAAAGACTCCAATGGGCGGGAATTCATCAAGGAAATGCTCGAAAAGAAGAACGGCATCATCAGGTACCCCTGGCTGAATACTGAAGCAAAGGAGATCCATCCGCGGGACAAGATCGTGGTCTATACCTCCCATGACAACTGGAACTGGGTCATCGGGGCCGGAATATACGCCGCTGATATGTCTGCCGTGACCGCGAAGATAAGAAATTATCTGCTTCTCGCGAGCGCTCTTGTGGTCGTGGCCCTCATCGCGGCGATCTATCTTCTCTCGTTGAGATTGATCCGCAGGCCGGTGAAACGCACCCTCGATTATGTTACTCAGATCAGCAGCGGCGATCTGACGCAGCAGATACAGATCGATCGACATGATGAGTTCGGCCGCATATTCGATGCCATGAAAAAGATGGTCGAGAACCTCAGCGACCATGCGAAAAATGCAGAGAGGATCGCCCTCGGCGATCTCAATGTGAAAGTTCGGGTCCTTTCCGAAAAAGACGTGCTGGGAAAAAGCATGAACAGCATGGTCGAAACCCTGAGCAGTCACGCCCAGGTAGCTGAGATGATATCAAATGGCGACGTCACGCGCACGGTCAAGGTGCTCTCTGAAAACGACAGCCTTGGAAAGTCCCTTGCCAAAATGGTCGAAAAACTGCACAGAGTGGTAACCGACGTCAAGGCAGCAGCAGAGAATGTGGCCTCGGGCAGCCAGCAGTTGTCCGCCAGCGCGGAGCAGTTGTCGCAGGGCAATACCGAGCAGGCGTCATCAGCCGAGGAAGCTTCGTCGTCCGTCGAACAGATAAACGCCACGATCAAGCAGAACGCGGACAACGCATCACAGACCGAGAAGATCGCGCTCAAGTCATCCGCCGATGCCCTGGAGAGCGCCAAGGCCGTGTCCGAGACCGTGGTTGCCATGAAGGAGATCGCGTCCCGGATATCGATCATCGAGGAGATCGCCCGCCAGACAAACCTGCTGGCATTGAATGCTGCGATCGAGGCGGCCCGGGCCGGCGAGCACGGGAAGGGCTTTGCCGTGGTTGCCTCGGAGGTGAGAAAGCTTGCGGAGCGGAGCCAGGTGGCGGCCACAGAGATCAGCAAGCTGTCGACCATAAGCGTCCACGTTGCCGAAACAGCCGGGGCGATGCTGGCCAAGCTGGTGCCTGATATCCAGAAGACCGCAGCGCTGGTGCAGGAGATCAGCGCTGCATCGAAAGAGCAGACCACGGGTGCGGACCAGATCAACGGCGCCATCCAGCAGCTCAATCAGGTGATCCAGCAGAACGCGGGCGCTGCGGAGGAGATGTCGTCTACCGCGGAGGAGTTGTCGTCCCAGTCCGAACAGCTTCAGGGCACGATCGCGTTCTTCAAAGTTGCCAGGGTGAACGAAGAGGTAGCACACCATGAGGCCCGCCCGCTTGTCACTGCGGACAGACCGTTCACGAAAGTGTACGCGCCGGTCCGTCCTCCAAAGCTCGCGGGTGCGAAGATCAGTTTGGAAAGTTATGACACGCCTGACTTCCGGGATAAGGAATTCGAACGTTTCTGAATGCGGTTGCTTTAAGGATCGGGACGAAAAACAGTGATAGGTTTTACCGAAACAATGGCCGTTCGCCGCGTGGTCAGCAAAAGGGGATCGTGAGCTAACCCCGGGGATGCATTCTCTTGATCTTTCGGTACAGTGTTGCCCGCGACATGCCAAGTTCTTTGGCTGCCTTGATCACATTGCCGCTGGTGCGTTTCAGCGCGGTCCTGATCATCTCCAGCTCAGTGCCATTCATTCGGTCAACAGGCTCCAGGAGGGCCGTTCGCGACGGCCCGTTGATGCTGGCAAAGAGCTGAGGGGTGAGTACGCTCCCGCGAGCCAGGATGACCGCACGCTCCAGCACATTGCGGAGTTCCCGGACATTGCCGGGCCAAGGATAGGTCTTGAGAAGGGTAACGATATCGGACGCAATGCCTTCGAAGAAATAATTCAGGTTGGCAAGGATATGGAGCGCCAGACGTTCGATATCCTCGGACCGCTCTCTGAGCGGCGGAACGACGATAGGCATCACCTGGATACGATACAAAAGGTCTTTTCGAAAGCGGCCCTGTGACGCCTCTTCTGTCAGGTCTTTGTTCGTGGCGCAGATGAGACGAAAGTCGCTTGAGCGCATCTTGACCTCGCCGAGGCGGCGATAGGATTTCTCCTCGATCACTTTCAGGAACTGTGCCTGCACCACAAGGTCCATGTCTCCGATCTCGTCAAGAAACAAGGTCCCGCCGTCAGCAACGTCCAAAAGCCCCTGCCGGTCCTGCACTGCCGACGTGAAGGCGCCCCTGCAGTGGCCTAACAGTTCGCTCGCCAGCAGTTCGCCGCGAAGGCCAGAGCAATTCACCTCGACAAACGACCCCGTGCCGCGCCTGCCGTTCTCGTGGATCCATCGGGCCAGGACGCCCTTGCCCACACCCGTTTCCCCCATAATGAGCAGCGGTGAGTCATTGTCCCGCGCCAGCCCGGCATGCTCATGAACCGATTTCATCGCCGGGCTCATGCCAAAATCAAAGTAGCTTCGTTTTTCCATCCGCTTGCGGCCGTCCGAGCTCCTGCGCAGGGAGCTGACCTCGAGGCTCTTCTTGAGGATAAAGAGCAGGTTGTCAAGACGCAGGGGCTTCGGAAGGAAATTGTCAGCGCCTTCCTGCATCGCCTTAACGGCCAGCGGCACGTCCGCGGCCCCGGTGATGACAACGATAGCCATGTCGGCGTTTGTCGCGCGCAATTCCCGTATAAGATCGATGCCGCTGCCATCAGGCAAGTTCTGGTCGATAATGACCGCATCATAACTTCGCAGGGAGACGTTCTCCCGGGCGCCCGCCAGGGTAACAGCAGTCTGGACGTTGAAGCCTTCATCCTCGAGGAACGGCTCAATGGCGGACAGGACCATGTGGTCGTCGTCTATGATGAGAATATTCTTTTTCACGAACCGGCCTTCCTTGCGCAAGCTGCATCGTGGCCAGTGAAAAGCGAAGAGCGCCGATCACTGAATTTTCAGGATACTGCGCGTCAGATAACGAACATCGTTGCACGAGCCGTGTATGGCAGATCGCGCATTCAATTAATATATCATTCCCGGCCAAGGGAGTCAATTATATCAAAACATAAATAAGGCTGCTCATATCTGAGAGATATTGCATGAGGCGATCACGAATCCCTGTTCCTCAAAAAAAAGGAGTCTAAAAACCCACGGAAAATTCCACACTGTCCGATGATCATCAGCAAAGCGAAGCCCAAGATCAGGGAATGCCTGATGACTGATTTTATCCATGTTCTATCTCTTTTCAGAGCACCAATATCCTTGCCAAAATCGTTTAATTATAGTACGCTCAGCACAAGACGGGGGGCTAAGGACCTGACCCTGAGAAGTTCGCGGGAGGTTTTCCGGGCTGATACTTCAAATAACAAGGAGGACACAATATGGATGCCGTTGTTCACTTTGAGATGCCGTATGATGACCGGATGCGCATGGCGAAGTTCTATAAGTCCGCTTTCGGCTGGCAGACTCAGATGCTTGGCGAGGAGATGGGGAACTATGTCCTTGCGACAACCGTCGAGACCAGCAAGAAGGGGCCCACAAGGCGCGGCGCGATCAATGGGGGATTTTACCCGAAAAAACCCGATTGGCCCGCGCAATATCCGTCCATCGTCATCGCGGTCGACAATATAAAGAGAGCGGCCAGGAAGGTCGTCAAAGCGGGCGGTACTGTGCTCGGTGAGCCGATGGAGATACCCGACGTGGGAAGTTATGTCTCGTTCGTTGACTCTGAAGGCAATCGCGTAAGCATGCTGCAGCCCATCCCGCACAATTGGCATGCACCGAAGGCAAAGGCGAAGAAAAAGAGCAGCACAAAGAAGGCGGCAGTGTCGCGGTCAGTGCGATCGCGGAAGGCAGTCCGACGCCCGGCAGGCATGAGATCCTAGTGCAGGGTGGAAGGGCCGCTCCGGGGATGTGCGGGGTTGGGGTGAAACGCGGCAGAGAACTATTGAAAGACATGGCAAAAAAGAAAACAAAAAATAAAACGAATCTGCCTCCGGCAAAGGCAACAATAACCCAGCAGAAACGGGACCGCGTTGCATCCATACTCGCGGTCGCGCTCGGCCTGCTCTCCATCAGGGAAGGGGGAAGCGTTCTTCTCGGCGTGACAATACCCGTCTACCACGTTATCCCCTGGCTCGTGTGGTACAATGCAGCGATGGGCGCTGTTTCCGTTGTCGCCGGCGTCGGCATGTGGATGCGTAGTGCGTGGAGCATCAGCCTGAGCGTGAACATCCTTGCGTTCCACGGCATCGTCTTTTTCGGCCTTGTCGGCATGCAGCAGTACGGGCAGGAAGTGGCCATGATCAGCATCTTCGCCATGATGTTCAGGACCTTTACCTGGATCGTCATCTGTTTATTGCTCAAGTGGAAGAGACAGGATCAGGCCGACGATTAGCACCGAACCTGGTACGTTGCTTTGGCTTATTGCTTTGAGCCCGCTGTTCAGGTAGTATGCCGGACCGGCGGAAAGAGGGCAGTGCCGGAATAGGAAAGACGCCAAGAAGTTCACAGCCCATTTTTTCGACGACCAGAAACCATGAATAAAGACTTGCTACAAAAAGCTGATTTCCTCCACCATCTCTTCGACACCATCCCTTCGTTCATCTTCATCGTTGACGAGGATGTCCGGATCCATCACCTGAATATTGCCGCGTCACGGCTGTTGGGCGCTGACAAGGACATGGTCCTTTTGAAACGGGGCGGCGAGGCGCTGCATTGCCTCCATTCGACTGAGACCCCCGAAGGGTGCGGAAGGGCCCCTGCCTGCGTGGACTGCGTCGTAAGGAAATCCGTCAACAGGTCCTTTAAAGGGGACGCGGTGGAGCAGGAGACCGTGAAGATGCTGCTCCTGCACAACGGCGGGATGAGCGAGGTCCATATGATGGTGACCGCCAGCCCCATCCGGTACGAGGACAGGGAATTCACCCTGCTTGTTCTGGAAGACATTACGAAGCTCAAGAACGTTGAAGACGAGCTGCGCCGCCGGGCCGCGCAACTGGAGGCAGCGAACCAGGAGCTGGAGTCCTTCAGCTACTCGGTTTCGCACGACCTGAAGGCGCCGCTCAGGAGCATACGCGGTTTCAGCGCGGTACTGATCTCCGACCACGCCGCGAGCCTTGACAAGGAGTCGAGGGGGTTCCTCGAACGAATTCATGCCGCAGGCACCCGAATGGACCAGCTCATCGATGACCTGCTGGCCCTTTCCCGGGTGACCAGGGGCGAGATGAGAGGCGAGCCCGTCGATCTCAGTGAGCTTGCCGACGTTGTGGCGGACAGCCTGGAGAAAGCCTTCCTTGACCGCGACATTGAGTTCATCATAGCGCCCAGGGTCCGGGTCACCGGCGACGGCCGTCTGCTCCGGATCGTCCTGGAGAACCTGATGGGGAACGCGATGAAGTTCACTGCCGGCCGCAGGAAGGCGCGGATAGAGTTCGGGATCAGGAGTCAGGAGGGGAAGCCGGTCTATTTTGTCAGGGACAACGGGGCCGGTTTTGACATGGCCTTCGCGGAAAAGCTCTTTATTCCCTTTCAGCGTCTTCATCAGGAGGCCCAGTTTCCCGGAACCGGCATTGGCCTCGCAACCGTGCGCCGCATCATTCACCGGCATGGAGGCCGCGTCGGGGCCGAAGGCGCGGTGGACAAAGGTGCTGAGTTCTTCTTTACACTGTAGCTTCATACGGCGCGGTGTATTCGATGCGGTGACGACAAAAGGCTGGTGAGTGCTGTAAAAAGGAATCTTTATCGCTTCCCTCATGATTTCATAAAAAAGCTGACAAACGTGGAGTTCGACGACTTGAAGTGCCATGTTGGCACCTTAAGATGGGGAGGCAGAAGGTATCTCCCGTACGCGTTAACGGGAAACGGAGTGGATCCTGCAGAAAAAAGGCGGGCGGTATTGTCATGGGAATGGAAGACAGGGACTGGTACCGGGAAAAGGAGATCGACTGGGATCGGGGCGGATTACGGGACAGAAATTCGAAGAAACGCCGCTTTCCAAAATTCGCCTGGTGGATCCTGGCTGCGATTGTTTTGATCGTTATCATTGTCCTGTTATCGCAAAATTAATGCGAGCGAGAAAAAGGAAGAAGTAATTTTCATAATTTATCATTTATACTTCTTATTTGATTGGCGGATGTCAAATTGCGGACTTGACCCCCATTAACATTGCAGCAATGATATGATCAGAAATGCAGATCCGGGAGTGATGGGGAGGTATGGCATGCAAACCATTTTGGGTGCCGGGGGCATTATCGGAAAAGAACTGGCAAAGAGCCTTCCCGGATATACTGACAGAATCAGATTAGTGAGTCGTAATCCAAAGAAGGTAACAATAACCGCTGAGTTATTTCCGGCCGATCTTCTTGATGCCGCACAAACGATGAAGGCAGTGCAAGGTTCTGCAGTTGTTTACCTCACGGCGGGCATTCCTTATAACCTCAAAACGTGGCAGAGCCATTGGCCCCAAATCATGAAAAATGTCATTGATGCCTGTAAGAAGCACGACGCCAGGCTGGTTTTCTTTGATAATGTCTATTCCTACGGACGGGTCAATGGATGGATGACAGAAAATACCCCTATGAATCCATCGAGCAAAAAGGGCGAGGTGAGGAAGAGACTTGCTGACATGATACTGGATGAAGTCGGTCGAGGGGTACTGAAGGCTCTCATTGCACGGTCAGCAGACTTCTACGGGCCCCATACCCCGCTCAGCGTTGCCACGATCATGGTTTTCGACAATATTAAAAAAGGGAAGAAGGCACAGTGGCTGATAAATGACAACGTGAGACATTCTCTGACCTATACGCCGGATGCAGGCAAAGCGACTGCTCTGTTGGGCAATACCGAGAGCGCCTATGATCAGATATGGCATTTACCAACGGACAAGAATGCATTAACCGGCAAGGAATTCATCGAGCAGGTTGCCAGGGAGTTCGGATCGTCACCCCGGTATACGGTTCTTCCCCATTGGATGATTCAAATGGCCGGACTTTTTAACGGGAACGTTCGAGAAAGCGTGGAGATGCTTTATCAGAATGATTCAGAATATCTGTTTGACAGCAGCAAATTCGACAAGGCATTTGATTTCAAGGCAACACCATACCGTGAGGGGATCCGATCGACGGTCACGTCGATGAAGCCAACGGCCGTTGCCACGCCTCGGTGCGATAGCAGTCAAGCAGCCCCGATGAAAGGTTGAACTATGACACCTAATGTTGATCCAAGGATATTGGAGCAAATTTCGCACTTCGCCGCCGTAATAATAATAGTAGCCAGTGTGTTGTTTCTGCTATGGTTGGTAACGATCATAGATATCGTTAGCAGCCAGTTCACGAATAATACGGATAAAATAATCTGGTTCTTTTTTGTGATGCTGATCCCGCCGGTTGGAATACTGCTTTATATTATTATAGGAAGGTATCAAAAAAGCGGCATGCCTAAGAAGATTAAAATTAATACCAGCACCAGGTACAGAGACATAGGCAGAGAATAGACAACTTAGGAACCATCTAGGCCACTCCACACGCTCCTTACTGCCAATTTTCTTGCGTGCCTGACCCTTGTACCTTCGTCGTATTGACAACTCGACTTTAACGCGCTAAGTTCTTTTCATAGCGCAGTCAGCAGGTAGACCCGACGAGGTCAATGACGATGGAGATAATAAAAAAAAGGAGGCTCAAATGAACGAAGACCTGGACATGGACCAATTGATTTCCCGCCGCACACTGCTTAAAGGCGCTGCTGCAGTAACATGCGTCGCACTCGCATCGGCTTTTACCGGTAAGGCATTAGCGGCAAAGTCGTCCAAATCCGCGGCGAATTACCAGGACAAGCCGAATGGCGATAAGAAATGCAGCAATTGTAACCTCTTTGTCCCCGGCAAGACGAAAACGGCCGATGGCACTTGCACGGTAGTGGAGGGTTCGGTCAGCCCGGAGGCCTACTGTACCTTGTATAGCAGAAAAGAATAGAGCACTTCGTAAATGACTGCTGTTATATGTAGGGGCCTATTGGGTCGGAATTAAAGCGACACAAGGCCCCTCAGTAGTCTTCCTCACTCCGAATTCCAGACTTAATCGCCCCTTCACCCTTCAGCCCTTCAAGAGGAACCGATGCGATTCCCCAAGCTGAGTGGAAACATCCAGATCACCGATAAAGAGGAAAAGATCGTGATTTCCGGCGATCCCGGAGGACTGCGGTCACTCAGTGCGCTCCTCACCTGGCTTGCCGACGCCCGCACTCGCGCGTTGCGCTTGTAAATGCCGGGTGCAGGCAGTCCTTCGAAATGCTTAACCCTCGGACTCGGTCGCACACCTGAATTTTCGAATGTGAGTAAAGCAACAAAGCCCCGGCTTGAACAAAAACCTCCTTTACTTTTCCACTCATTAGGAATATTCTTTTAACGGTGGTGCGCGACTGGTTTCCTCACGCACTCAGATGAGAACATCATTTGAATTCTTTTAAATTATTGCATCCGTGTACATCAGTGTGTATCCGTGGTTAACTGTGCTGACCCTGTGGGGGTCGGACAAAATGGGTCAAAAAATGGCGTCACTTCATTTGTGGCTGATCCTGGCCGCCGGCTGCCTCGGTGTGGTCATGGGTATCAACCGGACGATCAAGACCAGGGAGCATGAAAGCAGCACATTGCAAAACCTTTCGGCGATCGTAGGGGTTTTGCTGATAGGTGCTTCAATATATGCAATCGTTACGTCTGGAGGTCTTACGGTGAGGACCTCGTATACCGTTCTTCTCATGCTGATCCTCGGCCTTTCTCTGAGCGCCCGGCAGTTGGGAAGCATACCGATCGTAGCGGTAGTCATACTGATTCTTGGACTTGGCGGCCTCTATGTATTTGGCCATACCGGCATGCCGCACAACCTCCATGAGCTTCTGCAGACGCGGAGCCCAAAAATAATGATCATTAGTGTCGTGATTGTGATGTGCGGTTTCGTTGTTCTGGCAATGACGACGGTGGAGATGCTGGTGCATATGGTCTTGAACGTTTTGGGGCAGGGGATCGTGGTCATCGTGTTATCGGCCATCAGTATGATTCATGCGGGACTTGTTTTGTTTACGGGAGATGGGCGCGGGCTGCTGAAATTTATGTAAGGGATGCCCTTTGACCCTGATGGAATAGGGGCCGTGGGATGCGTTGATCCGTTGATGCGTTGAAATCTGAACACCCGCATTTACACATCCGCGCATAAACGCTTGGTGCAGCCTCTGAACTTTGAATGATTGGGCGATCGAGTCCCGTGAGCGTCCCTATAAAACTCGTCACCCATCACGCAAGGCGAAGTAGCATTCTATACGTTGCCTATCTCGAACATCTCTGGGGCAGAACTTAACCGCACTCTGCACTCGCGCTAAGCACTCGTAATCGCCGGGTGCAGGCAGAGAACACTGAGAAAATTACCATTCGTTATTCATAAAACTCTGTGAACTCCGTGGTTATAATTTCCTCTCGCGGTTACAGGATCAAGAACAGAATCAGAAGCGTTGGTAATGAGAGGGTCACAGAGGGAGAGAAGGCCGGCGATCTATTTACTCCTTGAATTCTTTGTGGACCCTGTGGTTAGATTTTGAAAAGAGGCGCTGGGGCAGGTCCTTACTATTTGACTTTTGCTCGAACTTTTGCTGACTCCCTTCAAAGCTCCGGCGGCCTTACTGCAAAATGCCCGGATAAAGCTTATCTCATATGCCTGCCGCTTCTTGATCATATTCGCTGTTGTCAGCCGGCTTCAGGCGATCCCGCGCGCTCCCATGTCCGTAGAAATCGCATTTGCCGCAACAGGCGATCTGCTCATCCAGGCTTGAGAACTCCGTCTCCCCGACGCCCTGGCACTTTACACCTGCGATCACCCAGCAGCGCTCACCGCTGTCAGGATACGCAGGACAAGTCTTGAATACCTCTTCCGCGCAGTTTTTGTATTCCCAGCAATTCATTTTTTCAGCCCACCTTTCATTGAAAAGAAATGAATTTCAATCTATTAAAGAGCAATATCCATACCAATGCATAACCTGCCGGATATATACGATATTCAACATACGCAAACGGATTTATTTCACGGGACATGCGTTTTTGGACACTTCCGGTGACAAATTATGGCAGAGTCACATCGTTGATGCGGGGTATCTATAGGGTGCTTCATATGATCATCAAGTCTCGCGGTTTGACATTCCTGTTGGAGACAAAGAGATCATTGATGCAGTACAGAAATACGGACCGCATCCTCCGGGAATTGAGTCGTTTCCGCTATATTGCTTGTCGTTTCCCGCAATTTATAGTATTCTTGTGGCGAGGGGACGGCTTTACAACGGTTTTCTCCAGATCTGGCCCTGCTGTTATCTGAACACGGGAGAGGGTATTCATGGGCTATTTAAAATGGAAAAATAAATATTCGGTCAATGTGGCGGAGATCGACGAGCAGCACAAAAAGCTTTTCGACCTCGTGAACGCCATGTACGACGCGATGCACGCGGGCAAGGGCAGTGACGTGATAGGTACGGTCGTAGACGAGTTCGTGGACTTTACCGATTATCATTTCAAGGCCGAGGAACGGCTGCTGCTCCAGCACGGGTATCCTGACTTTGACCTGCATAAGGAGATGCACGATACCCTGGTCAGGAAAGCGCAGAGCCTCAAGGAGGCGTTCGACAGCGGGCATTCCCCGACTACGATCGAGGTGATGCTGCTCATGGCTAATTGGCTGAACCTGCACATCCTCGACGAGGACCAGAAGTACAAGCCATACATCGAAGGCAAAGCGGCGAATGAGAAGAAATCTTAAGGTCAGGTCCGTACTGTTTGATTTTTCTTTCTTCTTCTGATCATCCGATCTTCATCATGTGCCCGGAACCTCTTTGGGTCACCTGCAGGAGACAGACATGGAACGTGGCAACAGGGCCGACGATTGCAACGATCCCTATGATCTGAACCGCTTCATCAGCGTGCAGGAAGGGGTCTATGACCGTGTCCTTGCCGAGTTGCGGAACGGTTTGAAGCGCTCGCACTGGATGTGGTACATATTCCCGCAGATCGACGGATTGGGACACAGCCCGACAACCCGACATTATGCCATCAAAAGCCTGGAAGAAGCGCGGGACTACATCAGCCATCCTCTTCTCGGGGCGCGGCTCAAGGAGTGCGCGGAAGTGGTCCTTGCTGTTCAGGGGTCGTCTGCTCCGGATATTTTCGGACACCCCGACGACATGAAGCTTCAATCATCCATGACCCTGTTCGCGCTGGTGACCGAACCGCATTCGGTGTTCGAGCGTGTCCTTGACAAGTATTTTCAGGGGAAGCGGGATGCCAGGACACTTCAGATCGTCGCCAGCCGTTCGTAGGGTCAAACATCTTACGCTCACCCATTTAAAGGGTCCCCTCGACCGGTTGCTTCCCTCCAGTCTGATCCAGGGAGCGCAATCATGCCATTCCATACTACAAGCTTTTTTCGAGCGTTGACGTCTGCCTGCTGATGGCCTTCCTTCAGGGCTGCTCGAAGAGTTATTCCAATGCCGGTACATCACATGACGAGGTGTGCGGTACGGAGCTGTGTCCGGCAGGTTTGATGCGTGATCAACTTTCTCTGTAACCTTTTTCGCAGGCCGTCGTCTTATGAGTGTATACAGCGCAGCGCAAGAGTACTCACCTCGGCCGAGGAGCTGCGAAGTAACCGGCTGTTGATTGAAAAAAACAGGGACGGTGGGATACACACCAACAAAAAAGGGAGGACCGATCATGTTTACGAGACGGATTGTTGTTCTGATAGCAGCATGCTTCATGTTTTTGGGCATTGCAGGGCTTGCACCGGCGGAAGAAAAGGCTGCCGCATATCCGAACATAGCCATGGACCAGACGCGGGACCGTGACCGGCTGAAAGACAATACCGGGGACGGTGTTCCTGATCAGATCCGAAACCGCGACCAAATCCATGACCGTATGGATACGGGGGCCGGCAGCATGGGCGGCGGCGGAATGGGCAGCGGTATGAGAGGTTCACGACGGTAGCCTTCGATTTCGCTGGAGCATCGATCCTGATGCTCCAGCATATTTTTTAAACGTAAAATTTACGATTGAGTTTTCACCTTATCTTCTCCCTGCCCAGCGATACTTGGCAGGCCCGCCGCGGGTCTTTATGCCTTCTTATCAGGATATTCTCCTCGCCCTCTTTTGCCTAAGACCCGAATAAGCGTACCGTTGAAAACGAATGCCCCACAGGTAGTTCTCCCCACAGCAGGAATGAAAAAATAGAGCTATACTTATAACAAGTGTAATGATGTCTGAGTATAATGAAATAAAGGACGCT
Source organism: Nitrospirota bacterium (assembly GCA_049793155.1). GTDB lineage: Bacteria > Nitrospirota > UBA9217 > UBA9217 > UBA9217 > JALNZF01. Next base: position 54,463 of record JBARBN010000106.1, on the reverse strand, counting down.
CGCACGCGAGCCGTCCAAAAGGAGTTTGATATGAAGGAAGATATATTTGATAACCTAGTGAGGACCCTGGTTTTGGCGGGGCTCGTGTTATTCGGATTAAGAGGCGTTCTGCCAGAAATCGCCCTGAGTACGCAGCTGCCGCTGTTGCTTATCTCCGGGACTGCAGTGGTCGTGGCTTTCGGGATCGCGCGGTATGCATACCGATGTGCCAAATGTACAACTACGTGCAACCTGAAGGTCTGCCGCGCAATGCAAACCTGGAAGTAGCAATTCTATCGTTCAGAAAAAGAGGGACAAAGAATATGTTTTGTCCCTCTTTTTTATGCATTTAGTATACAGAAAACTTAACTTGACCCTCGCCCCGGGTAAATTTTCGCATGAGGTACACGAACGGATACAGAAAAATGAACAAGAAGTGCTATAGTTTGATCACAACCATTTTTTGAAAGGAGTTTTTATGATCGTTGTTACGGGAGCCACAGGGCACTTGGGAAGCCTGGTCATCAAGGCACTGCTTAAAAAGGTGCCTGCATCCGGCATCGTCGCCACCGTCCGAAATGGTGAAAAGGCCAAAAGCATCGCAGCATTGGGCGTGCACATACGCAACGCCGATTACAACCAGCCTGCGATGTGGGACATTGCGCTGAGAGGCGCGGACAAGGTATTGCTGATCTCTTCCAGCGAGCTTGGGCAGCGCGCGAAACAGCATCGATCCGTCATCGACGCCGCCAAACGGGCAGGCGTAAAGTTCCTGGCCTACACCAGCATCCTGCATGCCGATACATCGCCGCTGGGTCTTGCCGTTGAACATAAAGCGACCGAGGCATTGATCCGCGCATCCGGCGTTCCTTTTGCGCTGCTCCGCCATGGCTGGTATACCGAAAACTATACGGCCGGCATACCCGGCGCGCTGGCGCAGGGCGCGGTGTATGGCTGCGCGGGCGAAGGACGCATTGCCGCTGCAGCGCGCGCCGACTACGCGGAAGCAGATGCGGCGGTGTTGACTGCGGAAAATCAGGCAGGCCGGGTCTATGAACTTGCCGGGGATGCTGCCTTCACCCTGGCCGAGTTTGCCGCTGAAATCTCTCGCCAATCCGGCAAGAAGATCGGTTACGTGAATATGCCGGAGGCCGAATACAAAAAAGTCCTCGTGAAAGCGGGATTGCCGGAACCGGTCGCCGCATTGCTCTCCGATTCCGACGCGGGCGTTTCCAAGGGAGGACTGTTCGATGACGGACATCAACTGAGCAAACTGATAGGTAGACCGACAACATCATTGGCAGCGGCGGTTAAAGCGGCGCTGTAGCGGTGTTTTTATGGTCAGCTCATAACTCGGAATCGGTCACCCTGCTAAATTTTCGCATGGGGAACTATAAAAATCTGGTTCAGATCTATACCGCTTTTACTCCATCCACCCTGATCTTCCCGCTGCAACTAATAGAAAACAAAAACTATGATATAATGGCTACATACAATATATTGAGGTGCATAAAGGAGGCGTATGATGGGAGACAAGGGCGGCAAGAAAAACAAGGATAAGAGCAAGAAGCAGAATACGGCGAAGCATGCGCATCAGAAGAAGGACCATCTGACGACGGGCACGGTCGAAGTAAAAGGCGGTCTTTTAGGTTCACGTCTGGCATCTTGATGATCTGCTTCCGCGGTGATACTTACCACGAGAGAGAATATCCTTCCACGGGCGCCTGAGGGTGACTTGACTTTGGCGTCAGTTAGCGCAAAAATCATAGTATGAGATCAAGAGCGTTCATCCTGGCAGCCGTTTTTCTGGTCTTTGCCTGCTTCACCCGCGTATGCGCGGGCGGCGACATCCTGCGTGTCCGCGACGGTGCCGTTATTTCTTTCGACCGCATGATCCGGGAGATCAGTAAAGCCGACATCGTTTTCGTCGGGGAAGTACACGATGAACAGGCCCACCATGACATGGAGCTCAGGATCATCAGGTCGTTTCACGAATCGGGCGCGCCTATTTCCGTCGGCCTGGAGATGTTCAGGTCCGATAGTCAAAAAGTCCTGAATTCGTGGGTAAACGGTTCTTCATCGCTGGAGCAGTTCCTTCCATCGTACTATGATAACTGGCAACAGCCCTGGCCCGAATACCGCGGCATCTTTCTCTTTGCGAGGGAGCATCGGATACCGCTCGTCGGGCTCAATATCCCGGCTGATATCAGCAGCGCTGTTGCACGAAGCGGCTTTACCGCGTTGAACTCGGAGCAGAAACAAAAACTTCCGCCGGGGATAAGCTGCGATATCGATCCGACGTACATGCAATTTATCAGACAGGCTTATGCGGGGCACGCGCACCATGGAGACAGGCAGTTCCTGAACTTCTGCGAAGCACAGATGGTATGGGATAAGAGCATGGCCTGGAACCTGATCGAATATCACCGGAAGCACCCTGGCAAGACCATGATCGTGCTTTCAGGCGTGGGCCATGCCTGGAAGCGGGGTATTCCGGAACAGCTTGCCCGACAGACATCCTTTACGTACAAAGTTGTCCTGCCCGCGGTCCCCGGACAGGTCGAGAGGGGTTCAGTTTCGCTCCACGACGCCGATTACGTGATGCTGCAGTAAAGCGTTACTCCAACCCGCAGGTCTTAGTTGTTTCAAGAATGATCTCATCCGCTGCCCGGCGCATGGAAAAAACAGAATCAAAGAAGCCCCCGTCATCCTTTTTGTCCTCTTCCGTCATCGGCCCACTTCTGCTATAATGCGTCATAGGTTTCCTCTGAAGGAGGTACTGGATCAATGGCCAAGGAAAAGATCCTTATCGTAGACGATGAGGAAGTGAATCGCGAGCTGATCAGCATGCTCGTGACCGAGCTGGGATATGAAGCATTCCTGGTCTCGAACGGCGAAGAGGCGGTGAAGAGGTGCATGGAAATCAAGCCCGATCTCGTCATCCTCGACATCATGATGCCGTTCATGGACGGATACGAGGTGTGCCGTCACATAAGGGCAAACCTGGACACGGCGACCATCCCCGTAATCATGGTCTCGGCACTGCATGACCGGGAATCGATGCTGAAGGGCCTGGAGGTCGGCGCGGACGAGTTCCTTTCAAAGCCCATTGACCAGTCAAAGTGGACCCTGCGGGTGAAGAACCTTCTCGCGGTCAAGGCTGCCCGGGATTTCATGCTCACGCACAACCAGAGACTGGAAGAGGAGGTCCGGAGAAGGACGCTTGAGCTCGACGAGGCGTTCCGTGAGATCAAGGACATCAGCAGCGAGATGGTGCGGAAGTTGACCGCGGCCGCTGAATTGAGAGATACGGACAGCGGCGGTCATATTTCGAGGATCGGACTGTTTTCGCGCAGGATCGCCGAGGCCATGGACCTGTCCCCGGATTTTGTCGAGGACATTGCCTTCGCCAGCCAGGCGCATGACGTCGGGATGATCGGGATCCCCGACCGTATACTTCTGAAAACGGGACCGCTTACGCGGGAGGAAACGGGGATCATGAGGTCGCACACCACCATCGGCGAAAGGATCCTGTCCAATTCAACCTATCCCGTCATCCAGATGGCTGCTGCTATCGCATGGACCCATCACGAACAGTGGGACGGCGGCGGCTATCCGCTCGGGCTCAGGGGAAAGGAAATTCCCCTTGCAGGGAGGATCGTCCTGCTTGCGGACCGGTATGACGCCCTGCGCAGCGGGCGGCCTTTCAAAACAGCATACGACAGCCAAAAGGCATTCAAGATCATCATCGAGGGAGACGAAAGGACAATGCCGGGACATTTCGACCCCGACGTGCTCAAGGCGTTCAGGGAGATCGCACCGGACTTTGACAAGATCTTCGAGACATCGTAGGCCAGACTTTTCATGGTAAAGCACTCCGGCGGCATGCTGAATCATCTGCATGATACGCCTCCTTCGCATGTCGATGTGTTTAATTGACACCTGCCAATTATCATTCTATAGTATCACCCCGCGCAGCAGTGCACCCCGTTTAGTAAATTAATATTGCCGTGATCACCGCGTGATCTTACCGCGGTATACTATCAATACAGTGGCACAAAGAGACCGAGGCAAGCGGGAAAGATATCCGCTTCCGAAGGCTTCTGGATCCATTCTCTTGAAGGCCCGAAAGGAGGTGAAAACCATGACTAGGAAAATAGGAACATTTCTGCTCGCGACCATCGCCGTATTCCTGCTTGCGGGTCCCGTCTTTGCCGCGGACATGGACGACAAGTCCATGAAGAAGGATGATTCGATGATGAAAGACGACAAGGGGATGATGAAAGACGAGACGATGAAAAGCGATGATACGATGAAAAAAGATGATACGATGATGAAAGACGACAAGATGATGACGGACGATAAGATGATGAAGGGCGATGAGAAGAAGGAAGCGCCCGAAAATAAAGGAATGAAGTATTAACCCGTCTTGGGCAGGGCAACGGTTGGATGCACTTCACAGGGCAGGTCCAGGCTTGGAGGATATCCTCCAAGCCTTTTTATTATGTTTAGGGTATCGAGCTCGTCTCTTCACCACGGGTTATTATGAGGATTGACACGGAGCGGTTCCTGATCGCTTGAGGGCGTTCCGGAGAGTGATCGGGCAATCCGCCGCCGTGCATTACCCTGAGAGGCTCCGTTGCCAATCGTCTTACTCTCTCGCTTTTTTCATCATCTGATAATAGTCGCATTTCCTGCAATCTTCATATTTCTGCGCAAAAGTCCCCTGGACTTTGCCTTCGCAGAAGGTGCCCGCCACTGCCCAGCAGATCCTGCCGAAATTAGAGTAGGCGGGGCATTTCGTTGTTGCATCCTTGTCCCTGCCGCATTTTTTGAATTCCCAGCATTTTATCTTTTGTGATTCTTCTTCGCTCTGCTGGGGGAAATAGAGGCTGAACGCTGCGCCTTTTTCCGCAGAGATCGCGGCCTTGATGAATCCTCCATGTTCTTCCATGATCTTTCTCGCTATGGAAAGACCCAGGCCGGTGCCGCGGCCGGCCGCCTTTGTCGTAAAGAAGGGCTCGAATATCAGAGAAAATTTATTTTCATCGATCCCGTGCCCCGTATCTGACACCTGCAGGACAACATACCGCACATCATTGAAGGATTCGATCCCCGCCGTTATCCTCAACATCCCGCCGGAGGGCATTGCATCGCAAGCGTTCATGATGAGATTGGTGAGGGCCTGCTTGACCTGGTATCTGTCTATGAGGATGGGAGGGAGGTTATTTCCCATCGCCACCTCGATGTTTATGTTTTGCTCGATGAATACCTGTTCGTGGCTGTTGACCACCTCACGCACGATTTCCCCGACCGGGTGTTTTTCAAGGCAAGACCGGACCTCCCCTGAGAAGGTAAGGATATCCCGCAATATTTTCTCGAGCCGGTTCACCTCGGAGACGATGACGTCGGCTCGTTCCTTCTCTTTTTCTCCTGTAGCGCTCTTGTGGAGCCTGCGGGCAAAGCCACCGATAACGGTGAGCGGGTTCCTTATCTCGTGAGCCACATCGGCGGTCAGTCTTCCCAGGGCTGCAAGTTTCTCCGCCTCTATCAGGTTGTCCTGGGACCTCTTCAATTCCTTCGACTTTATTGCCACCTCCCGTTCGAGGCTCGCGGTCCAATCCTCCATCTTTTCCCTCGCTGTCCTGAGCTCTTCTATCATGTCATTGAAGCTGCGGACGAGCAGGCCGATCTCATCCCGGGAAACCGGCGTCACCCGGCGGCCCAGGTCTCCTTCCGCAACGGTTGCCATGGCGTTCGAGAGGCTGCTGACGGGTTTCAATACGAGTTTCCGGAGGATGAGGTAGAGGACGACGGAGATCATGCTCATCAGGGCAAGGGCATACAGGGTCGTCTGTATTGTCTGCCTTTTGATGTTTTCATCAACGGAGGCCAGTGAAAAATCGGCCGCAAGGATGCCGAGTACCCGCTGGTTCTGGGAATGGACGTGGCAGGCGGATGTAAAACAGGAAGGTTCGTTGTAGATCGGCGTGACAACCGTCAGAATGTTGTTGCCTTCTTCGCTTCGATAGGTCGTCCATTGACCGGCCTCACCCAGGGTATTGGCAGGTTTTGCGCCATTAGCATGACAGCCCTGACAGGCGCGATCAGCCTTATTGACCTGATGGCCGATCTCCTCGTGATCCGACGAATAAAAAATGCTTCCCTTGCTGTCGAATAGTTTTATTTTCCCGATATCCCTGGCCGACTTCAGGTCGTCTATGGTGCGCTGTATGGCCTCTCTGTTGCGGGTGAGCATGCTGTAGTGCACGCTCTTTTTAACGAGGTCCGAGGAAGAGGCGGCGTCTTTAACGGCTTCATTTACAAGATTATTTTTGCCGGCATGGATCAACGCGTAAGAGGATATCCCCCCTCCGATGACGATGAGCAAGGCAAGGGCAATGATCAGTTTTGCCGCAAGGGATCTGGATATGAAGGTGAGCAGGTTCGTCATGGCACAAAACATTACGTATGGTCACTGTATACTACCTCTCTTATCCCTTGAAATCATCAGCAATTATCATTTTAATCACCTCAATCCCGGCAGGGACTCCGGCCCTTTGTTCGGATGCATGCCCGCCCGGATCAGTCGAAGTACCTGCCTCCGTTCACATTTATGGTCTGACCCGTGATGAAGCCGTTATTGGCCAGCAGCACTGCCACGGATGCGATCTCTTCGGGGGTGCCGAAGCGGCCGACGGGAATGCTGCTCGCGGACAATTGGGGCAGCGCTGCCGCCATCTCGGTGTCGGTGGGACCGGGGGCTATGGCGTTCACGGTTATGCCTTCTTTTGCGAGATGGGCCGCATAGTAATGCGTGAGCCCGATGACGCCGGCTTTCGAGGCAGCATAGTGGGGGCCGACAACACCTCCTGTCTGGGCGGCAGCAGAGGAAAGGTTGATGATGCGTCCCCACTTCTTCCGTCGCATGGCGGGGAGCACTGCCTGGGTCAGCAGAAACGATGCAGTGAGATTCGTTGCCAGGACGTCTTCCCAATCCTGTTCAGTGATCGTGTCGACCGTACGGGACCGCGCAATTCCCGCATTGTTCACCAGGATATCAATTTCACCCAGCTCATGAGGTATGGTTTTAACGATGCGCGCGACCTCGGAAGCCCGGGAGACATCGGCCTGTACGGCGATGGACCCGCGGCCCATGCCCTCAATTGCCTTTACCACGTCGAGGGCCTCATGCTCATGAGAGAAATAGTTCACTGCTACATCGGCCCCGGCTTCGGCGAGGGCAAGGGCGATCGCCCGTCCTATGCCGCGGCTCGCCCCGGTCACGAGAGCGACCTTTTTCTGTAATCCATTTGCCATAGGTGATCATCCTCCTGTCTTAATATCCTTTCTCTTAAGCATATCACGCTTGAGACCGTCAAAGACCACTTAGTTCTTTCCGCTGAAGGGGTTCTTTAAAAAGCTTCACAAGGTATTTTAGGCTCATCATGCTTAAGTTTGATTGACAGGGCAGGGAAAAGTGATATTAGTTAGGTATAGGCTGTTGATTTTGTTGTGACAGGGCGCAGGTGCTGCCGTTCGAGGCTACGGCGAACCAGGACAACATTGTTCAACAAGGAGGCCGAATGCTTGAAGACTGGCTGGCAAACGCGTACAAGGGTATGTCCCGGCGGCAGTTCCTTGCCCAGATGAGCTCCGCGGGTATCAACCTGGCAGGTTTCGCCTTGGCATCCAAGTCGGTTGCAGGGGAAGTGATCGTCACTTCCTCGCAGGGAATCGTTACTGCCGACAGCACGGTGCTGTCGGAAGGATATCAGGTCCCTCTTTTCGAAGCTCGACCCGCGGCTGCCGGAAAATATCCGGTCCTGCTCGTGATCCCGGAAATATTCGGGATGCATGAGCACATCAAGGATGTGACGCGCCGATTTGCCCATGAGGGCTATCTCTGCATCACCTTCGAGCCCTATGACCGGGAAGGCGGCGTTCTGCATCTGCCGGATATGCCGTCAGTGCGGAAGATCACCGACGCGGTCCCAGATAAGCAGGTCATGGCGGACCTGGACGCACTTGTTTCCTATGCGAGAAAACATCCGGCTGCCCGACCTGACCGGATCGGCGTCACTGGCTTCTGTCGAGGCGGGATGTACGCGCTGCTGTATGCCGCCCACAACCGTGAACTCAAGGCGGCAGTCGCGTGGTACGGCAGCATCAAACCGGAAAAGAGACCCGGCATTCGCACGGAAGGGCCCCTCGATGTCGCAGGGCATATCAAGGCGCCCGTTCTCGGACTATACGGCGGGGATGATATGGGTATTCCCGCGTCGGATGTAAAGGAAATGGAAGCAGCGATCAAGGCAGGCGGAGTTACGGCGGAATTTATCATCTATCCCGGGGCGCCTCATGCCTTCTTCGCGGACTACCGTCCCAGTTATCGCCCTGAAGCGGCAAAAGACGCATGGAAACACTGCCTGGTATGGTTTGGCAGATATCTTAAAAATTAGCAGCAACGATGAGGGGGGAGGCTGAGGCATTGCAGGGCCAGCTCTTTAATGTTTGACTTCCCCTCGTATCTTTGATACTCTCGGTTCATGGCTCGTCCCTTGCGAATTCCGGAGATTTTCAAAAGCCGGCGGTACGCGAACAAACCCGTGCTGAATAAGATCTTGCCGCCTTCCTGCTCTTCTCTCGGTCAGATGATAATAAGAATTTCGATAGACACCTTCAAGACCCTCACGCTCCCGCGGCCCGCCCGAATATTGCAGAATCAAGAAAGGTAAAGCTTCAAATGCGGAGACTTAAATTCAGGGCCATATTATTGGGATTCCTCATTGATACGCTCGGCACACTGACCGTTGCATTCACGATAATGTTTGCGATGGGGGCAAACGGGATCCCGATGGATGAAATTACCGCTCGAATGCACGGCTTCAGCGGACTTCTGTTTATGATGATCATAGGACTCGGCTTTACGTTCGTCGGCGGTTATGTCGCCGGACGCACGGCCGGGCAGGCCGAGGCCCTGCACGGAGCGGCTGTAGCGGGAACAGGCCTGGTACTCGCTCTTTTTTTGCGGGAACCCAACCTGCCTCTCTGGTATGAAGCAGTCAGTTTTGCTGCGATGGTGCCGATCGGCATGGCAGGCGGTCATATTGCAGGGAGAGGCAACGCGAAAAGGAGCTTGTTGGGGCGATCTTAGTACCAATAAAATATCATTCGAACATCCTGGACCGGGTCTTTCCTGTTGATGGTATCGAGCCTTTTGAACGAACTCCGGATGATCCTGACGACTCTCCGGGAGAAGTCTTGTTCCCTCCGTCGCAGTTATCGCGTTTGTTAAGCCCCGCTCAATGCTGCTGCTACATCCCTCATGACCTCATCTCGTATGAACTTTCTGATGAACTCCTGGTCCTGCGGTTCGATGGTACTGAACTTGAGACCCATGCCGGGTTTGCGGTTTGATCCTGCCCCCGGGGTATGGCTGTACATCACCCGGCCCTCTGCCGAGATAGTCCGGTCCTTGATGCTGATCCGTACCTTGAGCCGCCTGTTCGGGGGATAGGGCGCGGCCATCGGAACATGCATCCCATGCGCGGACAGGTCGATCGCGCATCCGCCTTCATCGTCGGAGCACTCGAGAGGAACATTGTCCAGGGATACCGGCAAACGGGTGTCGATCCGGATATCGGCGCGCGGTTTTGGCTCGACGGCCGCCTGGACTGCATGAAACAATTCCTCGGCCTGGACAGGTTTTGAGATACAGCCTGCCGCTCCGTACTGAAGACATTTTTGCTCCATTGCGGCGTCGCCGGGAAATACCATGTAGAGCACGGGAATGGACGCGACGGCAGTGTTCCGCTTCATCAGCAGGTGAAGGAGGTCCGCTTGGCTCGCACCCGCGAGGACCGGATCAGCAATGACCAGGGCCGGACGGGCCGATGAGATAAGCTCAAGGGCCTGGGTGGACGTGTGAGCGCTGTAGACCTTGTACGCGAACCGCTGGAGCAGAAACGAAAGGGAGAGCATATCCCTGGTTTGCCCGCCCGCGATAACAATGGCGCGATTTCCGGTTTCTTTATCTGTTGACGGCGTGATGTTCATCTTATAGCCTCCTGGCCCCTCAACGCAGATGTCTTTTGCCGCGTAAATCCATGCGAATCATAACAATGATATGGTCTGGTCTTGTAAAAAGTCAGAATGTGTCATCCTGATCGAAGAGAGGGATCTTTCAACCGAATGGAAAACCATGATTTCTCACTTCGTTCGAAATGACAGGCCGGAAGTTTTTCAACTATTTAAGCCTTCATCATAGTATACATCGTCTCAAGCCGGAAAGTCGCCACGTTGAGTGTTTTAGCCCCCTGTGCATTCACCTCTCGCCGACATAGAATCAAAAAAAAAGAAGCGGGTGCGGTGAAGATCATCAGGGAGTGTTGCGGCAAGAGGGGAGAAAACCAGCGGGGATTTTCAGCCGATATTACGTCTTCTCACGCCGAGCCCGGCGGCGATATCCATCACGAGGCATGCGGTGACCGCGGTCCTTTGCTGCTTCATGAGTCCTTGCAAAATCCCTCCAAGATACTGTCCGATAAAGAACGCACCGATCATGACGGGAAACGTGGAAAAATGCCAGCCGAGCCCTGACAGTATCCTGAGCGCAATGACAAAGGGCACGGGAACATGGACCGCGAGGAACCACTGGCGCGAGAATTTATTCGCATTTGCCCGCCAGTAGCCAAATGGCAGATTCAATACTAAAACAAGTGCAGCCACGCTCCACAGACTCATGATATCCTGTCTCCCTTCCGCCGCATCGGCAGTCATTATAGACATTATAAACCGGCAAGATCAAATTTCAAAGAATAAAATGGTTTTTTTGATTCGTTGAAGCAATACGATAACAGGCCGTCTTGTACCTTCGAGGCCCTTGACAACGGTGGTAGAATACCTCAGGAGGTAAATGAGGATGGAACAGGTCCTTGAAATAGCCGCATCCGGGCATTCGCAATCCGAGGCGGCACAGGCGGCCGGCTCACCGTTTTCACCGGATGACGGCCTTCTCGATGCGTACTCATGCGCCGTGATACAGGCCGCAGAGCGGATCAGCCCAACTGTCGTGAACATCGAGGTGTCCAGCCGGGACGCGGGCCCGCGGCCGGGTGAGACGAAAGGCGGAGGGTCCGGATTTTTTTTCACCCCCGACGGTTTTATTCTTACCAACAGCCACGTTGTGCACGGCGCCTCCGCGATCGATGTGACCCTGGTGGATGGACAGCGATACGGGGCAACACTGGTCGGGGATGATCCGGACACCGACCTGGCGGTGATCAGTATCCATGCGCCAAACCTGGCCGCGGCCCCGCTCGGCAATTCAAGATCGACCCGCGTCGGGCAGCTCGTGATCGCCGTGGGCAATCCCTACGGCTTCCAGTGCAGCGTGACCGCGGGTGTCGTGAGCGCGCTGGGCCGCTCGCTTCGTTCCCGTACGTGCCGGCTCATCGACAATGTGATCCAGACCGACGCGGCACTGAACCCCGGGAATTCCGGCGGCCCGCTGGTAACGTCACGGGGAGAGGTGATCGGCGTGAATACGGCGATGATCATGCCCGCACAGGGCCTGTGTTTTGCCATTGCCATCGATACGGCAAAGTTCATCGCGGCGGCCCTGATCAAGGAGGGAAGGGTGCGGCGAAGCTATATCGGCGTCGGCGGCCAGAATGTTCCGCTCCATCGGCGCGTTGTGCGATTTTACCACCTCCCGGTTGAGAGCGGCGTGAGAGTTGAACAGATCGAGCAGGATAGTCCGGCACAGCAGGCGGGACTTCGCGAGGGAGATATTATAATCGGTTTCGGCGGGATACCGGTGCCCGGCATCGATGATCTGCACCGGCTCCTTACCCATGAGGTAGCGGGGTCGAGCATGCCGATACGGTTCATACGGGGAACAGAGAAGATCACGCTTTTTGTCATTCCGGCTGAAGCGAAGAAGGCATGATGAACCACTGGGGGGCTCTCTGCCCCTTTCGCTCCAGAGAAGGCAAGGCTATCGGCAGGAGAATTACCTTACATTATCGCTGTAGGTCAGTTTTCGCTCAAGGTCTTTCGAGCGAGACGTGCGCTTTGCCTCATCGAGCGTGATGAGTTCAGCCCTGCAGAGCTGAATGAGATGCTGGTCCATTGTCTGCATGCCGTATTCGTCGCGTCCCTTTTCGATATACTGTTCGATATCGTCGAGGTGATTATCCCTGATGCACGCCTTGATGGTGGACGTCGCATACATCACTTCCAGGACCGGCAGGATGGTCTCGCCGTTCTTTCCCCGTACCAGCCTCAGGGAGATGACCGCGACAAGGCTCTCGGCCAGCCTTTGCCGGGCATTCTCCTGCGCCTGGGGTGAAAAATAACCAACGATACGGCTGACGGACGAAGACGTATTATGGGTATGAAGAGTGGACAAGACCAGATGCCCCGTCTCGGAGGCCTTCATACAGGCATCTATGGTCTCGAGATCGCGCAGTTCTCCGACCATGATGGCGTCAGGATTCATGCGCATTGCGGACCGCAGCGCAACGCTGAAACTTTCCGTATCGATGCCCACCTCTCTCTGGATGATGCAGCTTTTGTTCGAGGTGAACAGAAACTCGATCGGGTCCTCGATCGTAATGATATTGTAATCGAAATTATCATTGATGAACCGCATCATTGAAGCAAGCGTCGTTGATTTGCCGTTGCCGGTCGGCCCGGTGACGAGGATCAGTCCGTTCGGGACCTGCGCGATCTTGCCGAGCACCGGCGGAAGATTCAACTCCTCGAACGTGCCGATCTGGTGGGGGATAACGCGCATGACAACGCCGAGATTGCCGCGCTGACGAAAGATGCTCACCCGGAAGCGGCCGACATTCGCCAGCGTATAGGAAGTATCAAGTTCCTTCAGGTCTTCGGGCAGCTTACGGAGGTGCTGCTCCATGACCGCGTTCGCGACGAACTCGGTATCCTTTTTGGTCAGGTTCTCGAGCTTGGAGCGAATAAGATGGCCGCGCGCCCGGAACATCGGCGGGTTGTCGACCTCAAAATGGATATCCGAGACCTTTTTATCGAATGCAATGTGAAGGATCTGGTTGAAGATTGCACTATCCATGGCGACCGTGTACCTCCGCGTTTATTCACCACAAAGTCACGAAGACACAAAGAAAACCAAATGCTGAGGTCAGGCTCTCTCATCCGTTTCTTCCGGCATTTCTTCGTGCCTTAGTGCCTTCATGGTGGGCTTGGTTCCGGTTTGTCCGGGTTAGGTATCTATGTTTTTTGCGCCGCTTTCGTCATCTGTCTTCGGAAGATCTCATATTCCAGAACAATGCCCGCTTGCTGAGCAAGGATCTCGAGCATGTCGAGCCGCACGGGAGACGCCTCTTTCAGGCCGAAATCCCCATATATCACCGCAAGGACCTTTCGATCGGATATCAGGGGCAGCAGAACGATGGCAGGCCTCAACGGCGCGCCTATTTCCGCAAAAAATGTCCTGAGCGTTTCATCGCCGCTCTCTCCGTAATAGACCCGCCCCTTTTCGACAACGTCGCGGAAAACAGAAGGTTTTGAAAGCTGGATCTTAAGATTGCCCGCAGGAGTCGGCACCTCGCGTTTCTCGGAACCTATCCCTATGGCCCTTTCACCGATCAATTCCGCGGCACGGACGACAAGCGTGACCGCGCGTTCGAACATCCCGGAAACTGCGGTGAGGACAACGAGCGGCGCATCGGCAGGGTTGGTGAGCCCGCGAAGCGACGCGATGCCGTCTTTCAGTTTCCTCACGTAGATATCGGCATCATCACTTTCGTTCTGAATGCTCTTAACATACGACTTGAACGCGTCAAGGAACTTTATCGTATCCTGGATATACGTTTGTCTCTGGCCCTCTTTCGACGGTTTGGGGAGGACGGCCCTCACGCCGTCATGGTACGAGCGAAGGATGAACTCGCTGTCCTGAGGCGAGGCGAATTGAAGCACAGGGACCGAGGGGTACTTTGCCCTCACCTGATTCCTCAGTTCTGCGATCCTCTCCCGGGAAAAAACGCCTTCCGGTCCCGCGGGACTGTCGAAGACAACCACGGGCATTCTCGCGGAAAGGAGGCACTGCGATACCATCCGGCCGAGATCCTTATCGTCGTCTGTCGTAAATACGAGCGCTCCCTCATTGTTGCAAAGAGACATGACCGAATGGTTTATCAGCGCGTCCTTGCTGAACATGACGACGGCCTTGCCCGCCTGTTTCCCCTTATCGTCGGGCCCGGCCTTTCGGTCCAGGGATTTCTTCAGAAAAGAAAAAAAGGCAACCTGTTCTTCGGAAGAAAAACCCGGGAGAAGTTCCTGTATGGTCCGGCGGTGGATCTCGAGCGGATCGTAGAGCTCCATTTCAGAAGCAGGCCGGGGTATCTTCTTTTCAAGACGGTCGAGGTCGGCAAGCCCGAGATCATCCGCGGTAACCATCGAACGTTCAGCTTCCGTTTCAGCGTCGCCTTCACCGGGAAGGACATCGGGATAGAGCGCCACAATGGAAGGCACTTCTTTTCCCTCACGGCGGTCGCGTTCCCGCTCGTCGGAGATGCGAAGCGCATCCATCAGGACCATCTGGGCATCAACGGCTAGATCCTGCCCCCCCTCGAAGGAAATGACGGCCGCTTCAGTGTCGAAGGTAAACGTGCCCTTCGTCCAGCTCATCAGTTCAACGATCGCAAGCTCGACCAGCTTTTTCAATCCTCGCAGGGCGTCTTCCCGCTTCAGCTTGCCCATCTGTACCAGGGTAGCGAGAAGCGGCATGCGGTCTTTATCCGCGTTCTTCCTGGCGCTTATTGCCTCTTTGAGATCGTCGATCGTTATAGCGCCCATCTTTACCAGGACGGTCCCGATGCGAACGCTGTTGTCGATATGATTTGCACCAACGATGTTTCCGGCCCTGAAGACGATCCTGCTCTCGGCGTTGGGTATCTTAACGGAAAAAATGCCCGACTGCTTCGTGGCGTGGACCAGCTGAATGATGTCCACTATGTTCAGATATTCCAGATCTCCGGTAAAAGCCATGTTCTCTCGTATTGATCCCTGGTATGCATCCCCTCAGGGGTGTTGACCTGTCAGCCAGCAACGCACCTGTTCAGAAAGGTCAGGGGGACTTCACTCATTTAATCACCCGTATTATATAATGACAGGGGATAAGAAGCAAGGGACTATGTGCGACATGATAAGAGAGACGAGAATCGACAAAAAGCGACTTTGTGACCAAAATAGAAAAGTGCATCGTCCTCTCATCTCCCAGTCGCTTCTTGTCGCCTTGCCTCGCTTTACCTCGCCTTTGCATCAGCCTTTACGTCCGCCTTAACTTCAACTTTTCTTCATCAATAACCGTTTCATTGCCCAGGTATAGTCGAGGTAGCCCGTGATCTGCTCCTGTGCCTCGTCCGGGAGCTGCCGGAATTTTCTGATGTGCTGGATCTCCGTTTCGTTCAGGACCTTCTCGAGATAGCTGCACTGCTCCTCGGAAAGGGGCCAAACCCGCTTCTGCTGGTATTTTTTATCTTCCGTCGGAGAGAGGAAGAACCCCTGCACCTCGACGGGGACCTTCTCCCGGTGCGCTGCGAGGAGCAATGCAGACCGGTCCATGCCGAGCTTGTCCGCTATCGTGCCGAGGAGGTCATCCTTCGGGATGTGCCGTTTATTGACCGTGAGCCTCAGAAGCTCCTGGCTTATGCCGAGCGCCTTCGAGGCTTCCCGCAGGTTCCGGTAACCCTTTTGCTCCAGGACCTGCTTGATCATTTCCGCAACGTTCATGGTAGTTACCCCCCTGCTTTTGCCAGGCGATATCCTTTATTCATTCGCATGCTGAATTGTTTTGATATTATCATCAGCGCCTGATAAAGTACAGTCGATTTGCGGGTAGAGAGCATCATAGGTCTGATCTTTAGTGTTTGACATTTCCTTTTTACGTTGCTATCCTCCGCCTATGGTCCGTCCCTATCGCATCGAATACCGCGGGCCGTGTGTCATATGGTCACTTGTGCAGCGAAAAATGACCGCCTTCAGGGGCTTTTTGAGCCTGACTGTGCTATTCTTTATCATAATGCGTGGTTGTAATTTTCGATTCTTTGCCAAAAAGGGGAATGAGCAATGAACAAGTCGATCGCGAAACAGGCTCGGGAATTCGCGAGCCTGTGGGGCGGGTTTCCGCCCGCCCGCGTTGTGCTGACCGCGAACAACTACAATATCTTTGAACACCTGAAAATTGCCCGGACGGCGGGACAATTGGCCGATATTCTCGATACGAACTTTCGCGCAACCGAGATACTGCTCGACGCCGTAGCAAGCCTCGGGCTGCTGGCGAAGCAGGGGAAACGCTACCGGATCACCGCCACGGCCAGGCAGTTTCTGCTGAAAGAGAGCCCTTTGTACCAGGGAGATATACTGCGCCACGCGGACACGCTCTGGAAATCATGGTCCAACCTCGACGCCGTTATCAAGTCCGGCATACCGAGCCGTCCGGAAGGCCGCGACCATGACGTCTTCATCCGGGGCATGCATGATAATGCCATATTTCTGGCTCCCGCGATCGTGAAGGCCCTTGACCTGCGGGGAGTTAAAACAGCGCTGGATCTGGGCGGTGGACCGGGCACCTATAGCATTGAACTGGCAAAGCATGGCATTGCGGTCACGCTCTTTGACGTGCCTTCCACGCTTAACGTTGCGGAGTCCATCATTCGATCGTCAAAGGCCGGGATGATCGAGCTCAAGGCAGGGGATTTCCTTACCGATCCGGTAGGCAAAGGATACGACCTCGTCCTTATCAGCCAGGTTCTCCATTTCTACTCGGAGAAAGAGAATTGCGCGCTTCTGAGGAAGGCTCGCAACGCGCTGAATCCGCGCGGGCAGGTCGCGATCCACGAATTCTTCATCGAACCTGACAGGGCCCGCCCCCCTGTTGGAGCCCTCTTCTCGGTTAATATGCTCGTGAACACTTCAACCGGGAGGAGTTATACGCCGCGGGAAATGAGGAAGTGGCTCGTGAAAACGGGGTTTAAAAATGGCCGGGAAAAACTGATCAATGATACGGTGCTGGTAATGGGGAGAAAGTGATAACTCGTAAGGACCGCGCCGGAGATGTGCGGGTTGGGGGAGTTCCCTCCGACGGGCAGCTCTGATGCGTATCAGCGCGGATCATTACTCCGCGCATCAATTGCGCTCAAGAATGCCGTCGCAACAGCCGAGTCAAATTGCGTGTCCGTTTTATCCTTGATCTCACCATAGGCCTCGGTCCTGCTCATCCCCGTTTTATACGGCCTATTTTCGATCATGGCGTCAAATGAATCCGCAAGACAGAGTATTTTCGCCAACAGCGGTATTTCTGCTCCCGTAAGACCGTCCGGATATCCTTTCCCGTCAATCCTCTCGTGATGATATTTAATGATCGGCAGCACATGCTGAAGTTGTTTTATCGGCTTGAGGATTTCCTCAGCCTTGCCGGGGTGCAGCTTGACGAGGCGCCATTCCTCCTCGGTAAGCGGACCCGGCTTGTCAAGAATGACATCATACGTTCCTATCTTTCCGACGTCATGGAGTAAACTTGCGATCCTGAGCGTTTCCCGGTCCTCACCGTTAACGTGGAGCTTCTCGGCGATCATGAGGGCGTAGGAAGTGACCCTTTGCGAGTGACCATGTGTCCAGGAGCTCTTTGCGTCAAGGGCGTTCGCGAACGCAACGATGAGATCGTCCCGGAGGACGCGCAACTGCTGCTCCGCGATGATCGATTTCAGAAATAGATTGGCCCGGTCATAGATGAGATAGCTGACAATGGTAAGAATAAGCGGGGCGAGAAGTATTAATGCCCTGAACTTTATTCCAAGCTGCTCGGGTGATAAGAAATATTGGACTATCTTCGCTGCCGACGGGTATTCCGCCCTCGTAAACACAAAGAAATAGAGTCCGAGCACGATCCAGGCAAGGATCACAACATAGATCGACAGCCTGTATAAGGTCCTGTATCCTGAAATGTCCGGCGAGGTCTTATCTGACATTGGTCCCGTTATTTGTCTTGAGTGCGAGGTTGACTTCCTGACTGCGATCAAGACAGATCGCAGCAAGACAACTATAACATAAAATGACAATTTTGCGCAGTGCTTTTCATCACAAACGCAAGAATCGGGGACCGGTGACCGGCTTTCCAATGTTTGACCGCATCTTTTTCCCCGATAAGAGTCGTTGCTTCTCAGGCGGAATGATCAGGAAGTCAAAGCCTTTCTCCTTGAAAAACCTGTTCATCTCGTATGATCTCTGTCATATGCAGTGCCGCCCTGGTCGTGTATAGTTCACCCCAGCTTTTCAATGTCGATTGAAATATAATTTATCGAGGGAGGACTACAGAATGTTTTGTTATCAATGCGAACAGGCGTCAAACGGCAAGGGCTGCACCAAGATCGGCGTGTGCGGAAAGGATCCGGAGGTATCGGCGCTGCAGGACCTTTTGATCTATTCACTTAAGGGGTTGGCGCTCCATGCGGTTGCGGGCAGGAAGGTCGGTGTTATCGACCAGGACGTGAACTTGTTCATGAGCAAGGCCCTTTTCTCAACGCTCACGAACGTTGATTTTGACCCGAAGCGGTTCGAGACGCTGATCCGGAAGAGCGTGGAACTTCGGAAGAAACTTGGCTCAAAGATACGCCAGTCGGACGGCAAAACGGATTTTGCCCATGCGAGCGCTTCCTATAAGCCGGAATCCGCTCTTGAGGGACTCGTCAAGCAGGGAAAAGCGGTGCGTGAGCACATACCCGACGCGGTCGTGAACCCCGACGTCCAATCGCTTCAGGATATCGTCCTGTTCGGACTCAAGGGCGTTGCAGCGTATGCCGACCATGCCCAGATCCTAGGCAAGACGGATGATGCCGTCCATGCCTTTATGAGCGAGGCGCTGGCAGCCATGACCGGCACTGACCTCGGTTTGAACGAGTGGATCGGTCTTGCGCTCAAATGCGGCGAAGTGAACATCAGGGCCATGGAGCTGCTCGACGCGGGCAATACGGGGACCTACGGCCACCCGATCCCGGTCAAGGTTCCGCTCGGCGCAAGGAAGGGCAAGGCGCTCATCGTCTCCGGTCATGACCTGAAGGATCTTGACGCCATCCTGACGCAGACAGAGGGCAAAGGGATCAATGTCTATACACACGGCGAAATGCTGCCGGCCCACGCGTATCCGGGCCTCAAGAAATATCCGCACTTCTATGGCCACTACGGTACGGCGTGGCAAAACCAGCACAAGGAATTTGCAAAGTTCCCCGGCGCGATCATCATGACCACGAACTGCATACAGAAACCGCTCGCTTCCTACAAGGACAATATCTTCACTGCCGGGCTTGTTGGCTGGCCCGATGTTACGCATATCGCTGCGGATGACTTTTCACCGGCAATCGACCGGGCGCGCGCGCTTCCCGGGTTCACGGAAGACACCCCCGGCAAGGAGGTCCTCGCCGGGTTTGCGCGAAACGCCGTGCTCGGTGTAGCGGACAAGGTGATCGACGCGGTGAAGGCGGGAAAGATCCGACACTTCTTCCTCGTCGGAGGGTGCGACGGGGCGAAACCGGGAAGGAATTACTACACCGATTTCGTGGAAAAAACTCCCAAGGATACCGTGGTGCTTACGCTGGCATGCGGTAAGTTCCGGTTCTTTGACAAGGAATTGGGCGATATCGGCGGCATCCCGAGGCTTTTGGACATCGGTCAGTGCAATGACTCCTACTCGGCCATCCAGATCGCCGTTGCGCTTTCGAAGGCCTTTAAGGTGAGCGTGAACGATCTGCCGCTGTCTTTCATCCTGTCGTGGTACGAGCAGAAGGCCGTTGCCATACTGCTCTCCCTGCTCTCGCTCGGGATCAAGGATATCAGGCTCGGCCCTTCGCTCCCTGCCTTCATCACGCCGAATGTACTTGCCGTGCTCGTGAAGAATTTCGGTATCAAGCCTATCGCAGAGACGCCGGAAGAAGATCTGAATACGATCCTCGGCCCGTGCTGGTCAAAAACAAAGGCTGAATGTGTTGAAGCGAACGAAGTTGTCGCTTAACGTATAAATTATCTGCAACAGGCGGGACGGTAAATCCGTTCCGCCTGTTTTTAATTTCCAAGACGCAGACATACAAGGGGATGCATTGCCATCTCCGCGACCCCGGATGTCCGCAGAGTCGCCCGGTACACCGCTTAATGCTTTTAATCCGATAACGTTACTCCGAGCTCTCGGTGACGATATTCTATCTGCCGCAATTTCCGCTTGCCCCTTTCGCTTAAGAGGCGTATCATTTTTCGATCAAGAAAAGCATCCTGGGATCAGTTTAATATTTTTTAGACTTTGTACTGTATCTCTCATGAAGGGAGGTCGTGCCATGAAACACGGCCCCGACGAAATTGCAAAGTGTATCTCCCTCCTCGGCGACCTGGTCGGCGATGCGGGACTGTTTGCAGGTGTTTCTGAAGAACAACGACGCGCGCTGCTGAAAGCGGCCGGGGAACTATCCCGTCCCGACCGGGCGGAAAGAAAGAAAAGGAACAAGTCGCTGAACAAAACGCGCGGCCTGGCAAGGCTCGAACAGGACCGGCGTGCGAGAAATGCGACAGGTATCCGCATTGCCCGCGCCCGGGGAACCTTTATTGCCCCTGCGCAGATCGAGGGATATGCCTCCGTACCTGATCAGGGGCGGGAGGAACTGCGTTCCTCCCGCAATTGCTATGTGTGCAAGGAAAAGTTCACGGAGCTGCATTTTTTTTATGATTGCATGTGCAGGAAATGCGGGGACCAGAACTACCGGAAGCGCTTCCAGACGGCATCACTTGCCGGCCAGGTCGCCTTGATCACAGGCGCACGCGTGAAGATAGGGTTTCAGGCAGCGCTCATGATGCTGCGCGCCGGCGCTACGGTCATTGCAACGACCAGGTTTCCCCTTGATGCGGCCCTGCGTTATTCCCGGGAAGACGGATTTGCCGCGTGGGGCCACCGGCTGCATGTTCACGGTCTTGACCTCAGGCATGTCCCGAGCGTCGAGCTGTTCACGCGATATGTGGAGCACACGTACGGACGCCTCGACATCCTGATCAATAACGCTGCCCAGACCGTGAGGAGACCGCCCGGGTTCTATGCCCATCTGATGGAACGAGAAGAACAGGGTTGCCATGAACTGCCGAGAGAAGTCCGGACGCTGCTTGATGATCATGTCGCGTGTACAAAACAGCTTTCGCCTGCCGGCAGCCGCTGCGGGGAGGGGAGTACCGTCCTTTCTCAGGCATGGAACGAAGAGAGGGTTGGCATCGGTCTGTGCGAATCCGCCAGGCTTTCGCAGGAGCCCTCCGATCATGACCCTATTTCCCGGTCTGAAGCGCTCTTCCCCAGGGGAAGGGTGGATGCGGACCTTCAGCAGGTGGATCTCCGCAGGACGAACAGCTGGCGGTTGCGTATGGGAGAGATCCCGACCACGGAAATGCTCGAGGTGCAGCTGGTGAATTCCGTGGCCCCCTTTATCCTGTGCAACAGGCTTGTGCCCCTTATGCGGCGGGCCCATACCGGGCAGAAACATATTGTGAATGTGACCGCAATGGAGGGCAAGTTCTTCAGGTTCAAAAAGGATGAACGACATCCCCATACGAATATGGCGAAGGCGGCCTTGAACATGATGACCCATACCTCGGCAGCGGATCTTGCCAAGGACGGCATCTACATGAATGCGGTCGATACGGGGTGGGTCACGGATGAGGATCCTGCGGCCCTTTCCGAACTCAAGCAAAAGGTCCACGATTTCCAGCCTCCCCTGGATATCGTTGACGGAGCAGCGCGGGTCTGCGATCCTTTCTTTGACGGCATCCTGACAGGGAGGCACTGGAGCGGGAAATTCCTGAAGGATTATTTCCCCATTGACTGGTAGGCGCATGGCTGCTCAGATTGCGTCCTGTTGAGAAGAGATACAACGGCGTCGAACAAAGGCAGAGGTTTAACTTTCCGTATTGTGATAGAAGGGGAAGGATGTAGATGTCATCAGTGTCGGAACAGGGGATTTGCGCCGAAAGTTATGGAATTTTTGTTGTCGTAGAGGGATTCTTCCTGATGCGGAAAGCGCTGCCCCCGCTCAAGGTAGATCAAAATCTTCAGAGAGCCGCGTTCTCAATCCTTTAAACATTGCACCTCATGGTTAAAAGTCAAAGGGCTCCACAAGACATGCCGGGTCTTCCTCTCTCAACCTGCTCCTGATCTTGATGCGCTTTTCGGCTGTTTGTCCTTCTTATCTTTTAGGTCATGTGCTTGCTTGAGATCTTTCTGTTTATGCTCCTTGTCCTTACTCTTTTTGCCGCCTTTGTCTCCCATGGTGCACCTCCTTATAGGATTGAAATCATGTCCCTCTATACCGGGAGTGCCGCCTCACCCTGCGCTACGCTCTTCAGGAAACCAGCACTGCTACACTGCGTGCTCGAACGGCTCTTTTCCTTCGAAGTACTCTATCTTGCCTGATCCGAAAATGTCCTTGCCTTTGTCAACGGCGGATACTACCTGCTCTCCGGCGCTCGAGGCGAAACGCCTCAGGTCGTTTCTGATCGCGGCTCCCGATTTCGGCGACAACAGCAATGCAAGGCCCGCCCCGATGATGCCGCTCGCCAGGATCGGCACGATGAGCGAACTCTTCCGGTTGATAACGGGCTCTAAGGGCCTTTCCTCCACGTACGCTTTCTTTCCGGCTTCCGCGGCTTTGCTTACGAACTCTTTGCCTTCACCATAGAGGTCCTTGCCTATATCAATCGCCTGCGAGAAACGGTCAGCGACCCGTTTCAGGTCCTTCCTGAGCTCGGTTCCCGATTTCGGCGCGAACAAGAACGCCAACCCCGCCGCTACGGCCCCGGCCGCAAGAACCGGCACCAGGATCGATCCTTTTCCATTGGTGGATTCATTTTTCATGATAATCTCTCCTTTCACTCCTTTTTCTTAAACTATAGCACGCTTTCCGGCAGTCAGGGGAAAAAACAATAGTCAACCATTTTGCACAGCTCTTGGCGGGGGCTTCATCTTGGGGTCTTCTAATTTGACATTGCGCGTTCTCCTTGCTATCCTTTCTGCATGACCCCCTCCTTAGACGAGAATGCGCTGGTGCAGTTTATCACCTTACGTCACGTGGTGAGTGGATAGTTGTTTTCATTGCTCGATCATCAGCAGCTTGGTGAGAAGACCGGACCTTCAACGCTTCCGCTGTTCCACAGGTGATGACGATGAACGCATTCAAAAAAGTACGTGTCCCTGTACTCTGGGAAAAGCTGAATCAAAAAAGACGCTTTGCTGCCCTCATGACCCTGATCTACATTATTTCGCTGCCGATTATCTCTCTCATTACCTATTACATCCTCAAACAGCACGCGATCGACAATGCATATAACACCGCCAGTCTGTATTTAAGATCCTATGAGGAAACAAGACATTATGTCGCCGAGGAACTGAGACCCGTCTTGCAGAAGGAACTGCCAGGCAGGTTCATTATTCAGGGCATGTCGAGGTCTTATATTGCGAGAAGCATTTCTCGCAGGGTTCTGAAGGAGCTTCCCGGTCATCGCTTTAAGAATGCCTCTTTGAATCCGAGAAATCCCATAAATAGAGCCGACGAACTTGAAACGCGGATCATCAACGAATTCAGGAGCAAAAGCGACATCTCGGAATGGAAAGGGCTCATCGAAGAACAGAATGCTCATTATTATGTACTTGCCCGGGCCGGTTTGCCCATTCAGGAATCCTGTCTTTCGTGTCATGGAGACCCTCGAGAAGCGCCGAAAGAAATGGTAGCGCAATACGGGGATACCGCAGGCTTTCAGATGAAGGTAGGAGAGAGGGTTGATGCCCTCATGGCGTATATTCCTGTGCATGTAGCTCTTGACGAGGCCAGGCGGACGGTTGCGGTCTTTATCGGGCTTTATACGGTCTTTTTTGCCATCATTTTTTACCTCATCAACATGAGGTTCGAGTGGTTCTATGGGAAGATCGAATCTGATAGAAATATTATTGAGAGCGTCAACAAGGAGGTCATGAACCTGAACCATGAGATGGAGGATATCGTTGCCGAACGCACCATGGGAATGTTCGGATTGAAGGTCGCGGACCGCATACGGAACCCGGTAACGGTCATCGGGGGGCTCTGCAGGCAGCTCTCGAAAAAAGAGCCCGAGGGGGTTCCTGCAAAGAAATTTCAGATGATCCTTGACGAATGCATGAAGATGGAAACGATCGTCGCCGATTTTGACGCCCTCGTGAAAAGCAAGAGGTTTCTGTTTAAGCGCGAAGACCTGAATGAGATCGCCTCCACGATCGCGGGGCTTATGGAACGCAAGATCAAGGACGCCGGCCTGAGGC
This sequence comes from Nitrospirota bacterium, assembly GCA_049793155.1. Classification (GTDB taxonomy): domain Bacteria; phylum Nitrospirota; class UBA9217; order UBA9217; family UBA9217; genus JALNZF01. Next base: position 30,129 of record JBARBN010000106.1, on the reverse strand, counting down.
TCGTGGTGAAACTGCATGATAAACAGCTCATGTTCAATGCAAACAGGCAGCTCATCAAGATATCCATACAGCACATTATCGGCAATGCGGTGGACGCGTCAACACCCGGGGGTGAAATAGTCATTGAAACCGGAGAAAAGGATGACAATCCCTATCTGACGATCAAAGACGCGGGGAAAGGGATGACCTCCGAAGAGCTTCACAGGATCTTTGAACCCTTTTACAGCACGAAGGGAAGGACCGGAATGGGGCTTCCGCTGGTCAGGCAGATCATTACAGAGCATATGGGCGAGATCACCCTGGATAGCGAGTTGGGTGTGGGAACGACGGTCCGTTTTATTTTTCCTGCGCGCTGGAAAGAGGATACGGGCGGAAATAAATTGAAAAAGGAGAGCATTACATAAGAGGACCTTCACGCTTTTATGCGGGTGGCTGGTTGGTGTTTTATTTTGAACAGCTCATTACGCCCGGCGTTTCGCATCCATCAGCACCGCCTGGTCACATCCTGTCCATCTCTCTCGTCATCCGGTGCAGTTCCTTCCACTTTTTATATCTTCTTTCAAGTCCGGGGTTCTCCGCGCCGTGCACCAGCTCGCCCTGCGCCGCCATTCTTCTGATGTCATCGGCCTTCCACGTGCCGTTCTGCATGCCTGCCAGGAATGCCGCGCCCAGGGCCGAAGCCTCCCTGCCGATGCTGACGAGGACGTCCTTCTTGAGGATATCGGCCAGGATCTGGCTGAGATAGGTGAGGGTCGAAAGTCCTCCTGCAAGGACGAATTTCCGCGGTTCGATACCGCTCTTATGGACCTCTTCGGCGATGTCCTTGATGAAGAATACAATGCCCTCCACTACGGCTCGCACCATGTCCGCCGAGGTGCTCTCCGGCCCCAGGCCGTGAAACGCGCTTGAGATGTTCGTTTCCCAGTGCGGCGAGCCAATGCCGTTCAGGCCGATGAACGCTATGGTGTCGGTCGCGGCTTTCCAGCAGAGATCGTCCATCTCCTCGTATTCCTTGAACAGGCCGAGGTTCGTCCTGGTCCATTCGAGGGCGTCGCCAACCGCGTTCACGCTGCCTTCGAGCAGATAATGCAATTCTCTCTCATCCGAATACTGAACCGATGCCATAAGGCCTTCCGCGGGCACGAGCCCGGCGCCGGTGTTCAGCATCAGAAACCCGCCCGTCCCCAGGTTGATCCCCGCGTCTCCTTTTTCGAAAACGCCGAGCCCGAGCATGGCCGCCTGCTGGTCGCCGAGACAGGCAAGCAGGGGGAAGTCTCCCGCCGGGGTGCGCGCGGTCCCGAAGGCGTGCGCCGATGGTACGATCCGCGGAAGTACAATGCCGGTCAAGCCGAAGATCCGGATCAATTCTTCGTCCCAGGTAAGCGTCCCGATGTTCATGAGCTGGGTGCGGGCCGCATGGGTGTGATCGATCACGTCCGTATTGTTCCCGGTGAGATGCCGGACCAGTAAGCTGCTGAGCGTTCCGTATATGGCTTCCGGCTGTCTTGCCTCCGCCATGGTGTCCCGGATCCAGCGCAGCTTCGAGGCGGAATAGTAGGGTGTGAGCGGAAGGCCGGAGCGCTGAAGGATATCGGGTCCCTGGTCCCTGAGGTTCTCGATGAGATCGCTCCCCCGGGCATCGCGCCAGCTGATCACCGGCGTGAGAGGAGCGCCCGTTGATCCGTTCCAGGCGAGGCAGGAGGAGCGTTGGCACGAGAGTCCGATGCCAAGCACCCGAACGCCCGAACCCTGTACCGTCTGAATGGATTCGTTCAGGGCATCAGAGATCGAGCGGAGTATCTCTTCGGCATCATGCTCGATGCGGTTCCCGCCCCGGAAAGGCGGCGGAAGGATCTTCCGGACCTGGAAGAGCACCTGTCCGTCGGTGCTGATGGCTAAGGCCTTTGTCGCGCTGCTCCCCTGATCAATGCCGATGAAACAACCGGTAAGCATGTGACCCTCCAATAAATGGCACACTTCTGTCACTAAGTCTATCCGTTTTTGTCCCAATCGTCAACTTTGACCGAATAACCATTTGAAATGACGGACAAGGGGAGACGGACGAAAAAATGAACGGATACCCCGCGCCATTTGTTATCATGTGGTAAAATTAAACCAAAACTGTGCGACAGGGAATAACCGGACGTGAGGTGTTGAAGTCTCCATCACGAAAAGAGGAGAGATTATGAAGATCGGTTTTATCGGACTGGGGATCATGGGCAGCCGCATGGCCGCCAATTTGCAAAAAAAGGGGCATGAGCTCGTCGTCTACAACCGGACAAAACAGAAGGCGGAAACGCTGATCGCGAACGGGGCGGTCTGGGCGGCCACGCCGGCGGAGCTGGCAAAACAGGTGACGATCATCTTCACCATGCTTGCCAAACCGGACGCGGTCGCGGAAACAGCGCTGCTCGGGAAATACGGCTTTTTGAACCACCTGGCCGACAGGTCTCTGTGGATCGACTGCAGTACGGTAAATCCTTCCTTCTCCCGGCTTTTGGCCGACGAGTCGAGACAACGCAGGGTCAGGTTCATCGACGCCCCGGTCGGCGGGTCCAAAGGTCCGGCCGAGCAGGGACAGCTCCTGTTCTTCGCGGGAGGCGAGAAGGGGGACGTGGAAGAGGCACGGCCGCTTCTCGAGGCCATGGGGAAAGCCGTGTATCATGTCGGCGGTCATGGCATGGGTTCATCGATGAAGATGGTGAATAATCTTATTCTTGCCCAGGCAATGGTCGCGTTTTCCGAGGCGGTGGTGTTCGGAGAAGCGCTCGGCATTTCAAAGGACATGCTGTTCGACACGATCCTGGGTTCGCCCGTAGCTGCACCGTTCCTCGCGTTCAAACGACGGAAGATCGAGTCAGGGACCTTCGAGACCGAGTTCCCGCTCCAGTGGATGCACAAGGATATGCAGCTTGCCGCCGATACGGCATACGAAACCGGAGTGGCCATACCCTCGGCAAGCGTCGTGAAAGAGATCTATGCCCTCGCTGTTCGGAAGGGACTGGGTGAACAGGATTTCTCCGCGGTGTATGACATTTTCAATGAGAAGAAGCAGGGAGGGCTGAACGCCGCCGGGAGTCAGAAGGCGCCTCAAAAACTCTCCCCTTGACAAAAGAACGCGGCCCCTTATAATTCCCCGATCATGTCTTCCGAACTTCATGAAACTCCGCCGACGCCCCGCGAGGTCCGGACCGTGTTTGCCGGCCTGATGCTGGCGCTCGCCCTGGCTTCGCTCGACCAGAATATCGTGGCCGTGGCCCTGCCGCAGATCGTGAGCGAGCTGGGCGGCCTTCATCATCTTTCGTGGGTCGTCACGTCATTTCTCGTAACTTCTACGGCAACAACGCCGCTCTACGGAAAGCTCTCGGACATGTACGGCAGGAAGCCGCTCTTTATCATCGCGATCGGCATATTTCTCATCGGCTCCTGCCTCTGCGGCCTGTCCCGCTCAATGACACAACTCGTGGTCTTTCGCGGAATCCAGGGTATGGGAGCGGGCGGCCTCATGGTGCTCGCCCAGACCACGATCGCGGACCTGGTTGCACCCCGCGAGCGCGGCCGCTACCAGGGGCTCTTCGGCGCGGTCTTCGCGTTTTCGAGCATTGCCGGTCCGCTTTTGGGAGGGTTCATCACGAGCGCGTTGTCGTGGCGCTGGATCTTTTACGTGAACGTACCCGTGGGCATTCCGGCCCTTGCCATGATCGCCTTCGGTTTCCACCGGCCCCATCACAAGGTCCCGCATCGCATCGATTACACGGCGGTTGCACTTCTCACCTCGGCCACCGTGGCCCTGCTCCTTGTCCTGTCCTGGGGCGGCGTGCAGTTCCCGTGGTCGTCCCCGCTCATTATCGGACTTGGCACGGCATCCGCGGTGCTCATCGTTCTTCTGATCCGAACGGAGCGGCGCTCTCTCGAGCCGGTGCTCTCGCCGCACATCTTCCACAACAGGACCGTGGTGATCGCTTCCTCGGTCATGGGGCTTGCCTTCATGGGGATCTTCGGCGCTTTCGTATTCCTGCCGCTCTTTTTCCAGCTTGTCATGGGCATGGCGCCGGCGAGGGCCGGGCTCATGCTTGCGCCCATGACCGGCGGCCTGATCGCAACGTCCTTTATCGGCGGGCGCCTCGTTTCCCGGACCGGCAGGTACAAGATATTCCCCGTCGTCGGCCTGGGTTGCGCCTCTCTTTCATTTATCGTCGTGATGTGGGCGGCCGCGTCGAACGCGGGCATCGGCATGATCGAGGCGGCCCTCATCATCCTCGGGTGCGGCTTTGGCCTGGTCATGCCCAATCTTGTCGTCGCCCTGCAGAACGCGGTGGGTGCCCGCGAGCAGGGCGCGGCAACGGCGACCGCGGCCTTCTTCAGACAGCTCGGCGGCACCTTTGGCGTGGCCATGTCCGGCGCCATCATGACGGCCCGGCTCCGGGATCTGAACACGGAACATTGGACCGGGCTGCTCGGGCGCGGCCGCGCGCTCATGGAGCAGGGGATCCAGGACATCGCCGCGCTCCCCGATGCCCAGAGGGAGATCGTGATCGGGGCATACCGCCACGCGATCAGCACCACGTTCCTCGTCGGCGCCGTCATCACTGCCCTGGCCTTCGTGCTCGTGCTCTTTCTCCCGGAGCATCCGCTGAGATCCGGGCATACAGGCGGCTCCGGCGAAACGGCGTTCTTGCGGGAGAGCGGGTAGGAAGGGATCGGTGCGCTGAAGGCGCTAACTCACAGGTTCCATGAGGCGGGGAGGTGCAGAGACCGTACCTGGAAACGAACAACAGTATGTCCGGTCCGGCCCGAATCGGGGACGTCTTACGTTTTTAGGTCGTAGCGGGATAAACTGCGTCAGGAACATGGGCAAGGGAGGGGCAAAGGTTGCGGAAGAATCGCTAACAGGCTGCATGGGGGCAGGCATGCGCCTGCCCCCATGCAGGAATTCATCAACAGCCGACAGCAGCCTTTTTCTTCGGGGTGATCTTCGTAGCCTTCTTCACCCCATTAACTTCATTATACTGGACGGTCACCATTTCCCCAACCTTGACGTCCTTCATCAGAGAGCCGACTTCACAATCGAATCCGACATCAACCTTCTCATTCTTGATCGTCAGCGTTCCTTTCGCGGCATCCATCGCGGATACGGTTCCGGACATTTCCGCTGCAAATGCTGCGCCGGCAACGACCATCAGGATCATTGCAACTAGGACCAGAATAACCCCACGCTTCTTCATATTCTTTTCCCTCCCCCTATTAAAAAGTTCAGCACGTCGATGCTGTGCTGAGCAGGTTACCACTGCATAATGCGCCTGTCAAGTATGATGTTGGCACAAAACATCTTTGTGTGGGCAGGTTATTTTTGGCATCCCTGGTTATCTGCCGACGTCCATGCCTTTATCGATCATGAACCGGGGTTCCCTGATCGACTCCCCTTTGCAGATCGGGCATTTCCCCGGCCTCTTAAGTTTGTCGCGCTTAGAAAACACAAAACCGCACTTTTTACATTTCGCAGGTATGACGGTCAGGCGCTGTCCGGAGGGCGTGATCGATCTTCTGATATGTTCGAGATGAACAGGCACCTCGCGCTCCGGCGTCCCTGCCGCTGCCGAAAGCTCCCGGGCAGAGCAGGGCCCTTCCAGAAGAGCTGCAATGATCTCCTGCCGGGTCGTATCATACATCGAAGGGGGCATAAAAGGTTCCTCTGGTTTTTTATTCATCATGACCTCGTGGGCGTATTATAACGTAAAGTGTACGATGAGCAAAAGGGTCTTTTATTTTTGACATTCCTCTTTTTGTATGATACCGTTTTGACATGACTCATCCCGGTGCATGGAATACACCGGTATTGTTTATCGCATGCGCAGGAGTTGTTAACGGTTTTGATGCATAAAGCGTGAGGTGCATATGGAACAGAAAAAACGTACGATCCTGATCGTGGACCGAAGCCCCTCGTCCATATTCTACATTGCATCGCTGCTCAGGGAGCTTCGGTATACTGTCGAGGCAGTTTCCAGCGGCGAAGATGCGCTGGAAAAAATAGCCCGTTCCGCCCCTACCGTCGTGATCACGGATGCCATCCTTCCGGAGATGAGCGGTCTCGATCTTCTGAAGCAAATTAAAAAAAGCGCGAGCCTCCGATTCATCCCGGTAATTATCAATACGGCAGACGAAAGCACAGCGGTCAAAGAAGCCTGCACAGAGGCCGGCTGTGCCGCTTATTTCATAAAACCTGTTGACCTCGAAGCGCTTTACCGTGCGATCCAATTTGCCTCTGAAGCAACGCCTCGTCAGAATATCCGCATCAATACCTCGCTCAAGGCCCGGATAGGGGCGGGACCGGCTGAAGGCAGCCAAGTCAGGATCGAAGAGGTGACCAGCCTTTCCGAAGGCGGTCTCTATGTGAGGACAGACTCCCCGGAACCGGCAAATGCACTTGTCTCGCTTGTGCTTATCCTCGGTGATAGGGAGATCGAGGCGACTGCGGTCGTGCTCTTCAGTTCGAAGAAAGCAGGGCTTCATGCATTCCCCGGCATGGGCATGAAATTTACGACGGTGAACGAGGCGGATCTGACCTCAATCCGCGAATTCATCAGAGCGAGCGTGATGAGGGAACTTCAAGAACGCAAAAAAATTTAGTGCACTGCCTTACGGTTTGACAATAGTCTGCGGTGAACGTTAATCCGCCATCCCCCGGCGCTGCGGGAAGAGGAACTTGCGTGACCCAGGACAGGAACGAACAAATACGAACAAAGTTACTTGGCGGCTTCAAACAGAATCCGTTTGTCCAGCTCCTGACGGATAGGGCCGGGATATGCGGACCCATTCGAGGCACCCCGGTAGAGTTCTCCCAGATAGTGTATGAGCTGACGAACGGGCAGGTGGACAAGAAGAACGGGACGGTCGCCTATCAGATCCTTGCAAAAGGGAAGAGGGACATCTTGAAGTTTGGCGACGAGTCGCTTTTCAGCGTGGTGAAGACACGGGGAACGCTCGACGGGTCCGTGATCGTCATAACGCCTTATATGCCGTCATTGAACGATCTTCTCGAGGCTGCAGGAATGCCGCTCTCGAATCTGATGTTCGAACGCCTCAAGCTGCGTGAGGTCTATGCGAACGTAGCTCATGACTATCAGCGGGAGGAAAGAAGGCTCATCTCTGAAAAGAACCTTGCGGAGGCAAGGATATCCCGTGAGTGCAGGATCGAGACCGTCCTGGATGCCGTGGAAAAGGCGAAGAGCGGAGCGACGGTCATGATCCGGGGCCTGCAGAACATCGACGCGCTGGTCGATCTCGGTTTTATTCCCAGTCTGGTCGACAACCCCGATAACTGGATCGACGCAGAGGATTTTCCAGGCATGAGGTACAGGCACGCGCGAAGCGGGATCGAGGTTCTCCTGACGGCGCGCGAGAGGTTCCGGCCGATCGAGGAGCTGAACCGGCTGGAATTCACCTTTCTGGTCAACTGGAGCGATGATGACCCGGCAGCGTTCAGGAAGATGCTGGATAAGTTCCGGGGGACCTCAAAGGATGGAACTCCCTGTTCGATGAAAGAGTTTCATAACGCTCTGATCGCCCTCGTCAAATATCCGGAGGAGCTCAAAGGCAGGACAGAGAGTGACCTCGGACTCATGGCTGACGAGGTTGGGATCGTCATGGACCGGCGGCAGAAGCTGGACAAAGGGATCCTCCCCTACGAGGCTGTATTCAACAAGGACACTCGGGCGATCATAGGTCACATCCTGAAGATGAGTACGCCCCCCGGGGAGATACGAAAAGCGCTCGACTATTATGAATATACCGGCATGGTCGATCCCGAGTACAAGGCGGACTTGAACGAACGGATCGCGGCCGCGACAGCGGCACGAACAGGGGATGCCCGCGGCCTTGGCGACATGCTGTATGACAGGAGGATCAAGGAGATCGTCACCGAAGTGCTGAAAAGGATCCCCAAGGAAAAATTGACCCAAAGTAAGATCATGATAGCGATGGCCCCCTATGTCGGCGAGCTCGGATTCAGCAAGCTTGTCAAGATCAGGGAGCGCATACTTCAGTTGAAGGAGATGGTGCGCAGTCAGGGAACACAAGGAAGCATACTTATGTCGTGAAAGCGGGTCGGAGTGTTGATCGTAACGAGTTCTGCGCGTTACAGGAGATTGCCGCTGATGTGGCGCGCTGCTGAAGGACAAAGAAAACCCTGAGAAAAGTGAATTTCCCAGGGCATTAAGCCGCATCAAAAAGGAGGATGCTGTCTTTTTCGATCAGACGTTGGCAAGCACAACGGACTCCACTTCCTGAAAATCAACCGCCCCGTCCTTGAGCGTCACGAGCACCTTGTGCACGTCTTTAAAACGTCCTCTCAGGATGTGCTCTGAAAGCGGGTCCGCGAGATGCTTCTGGATCGCCCGCCGCATGGGCCTGGCGCCATAGGTGGGCTGGAAGTTTTCCTGAATAAGCCACTCCTTCACTTCCTGGCTTACCTCGAGCTCGATGTTCCGGTCATGCACCATCTGGTTGTTCAGCTCAAGGACCAGCATATCCACGATCTTGATGAGGTGTTCATTGGCGAGCGGATGGAAAACGACCACGTCGTCGATCCTGTTCAGAAACTCGGGGTTGAACGCCCTCTTGAGCTCCGAAGTGACATTGTCCTTCATTTTGTCATATTGCGACCTGGCACTCGCCTGCTGGAAGCCAAGCGTCGTATCCTTATCGATCATTCTGGCACCGAGATTCGATGTCATAATGATGATGGTATTGCGGAAGTCCACTTTCCTGCCGAAGCTGTCCGTCATAAAGCCGTCATCGAGGACCTGGAGCAGCATGTTAAAGATATCCGGGTGGGCCTTCTCTATCTCGTCAAAGAGCACGACCGAGTAGGGACGGCGCCTGATCTTTTCCGTCAACTGACCGCCGTCATCATACCCGACATACCCGGGAGGCGAGCCGACGAGCCGGGATGAACTGAACTTTTCCATATATTCGGACATATCGACGCGAATGAGCGCGTCTTCGGTGTCGAACAGGAACTGGGCGAGCGACCTGGCGAGTTCCGTCTTGCCGACGCCGGTGGGGCCGAGGAAGATGAACGAGCCGATGGGCTGCTTGCGCGTCTTGAGCCCGACCCGTGAACGTCGAATGGCGCGGGATACCGCTTCGATCGCCGCATCCTGACCCACGATCCTCTTGTGGATCTCTTCTTCCATTCTGAGAAGGCGGGAGGCTTCTTTTTCCTCGAGCCGCGAAAGCGGAATGCCGGTGATATGCGACACGATCAGCGCAATGTCCTCTTCATCGACAATGGGGATGTTCTTCTCCTGGTCGTCCTTCCAGTCCTTGTGAATGCCCTCGAGCGTTTCGCGCAGGCGGTCTTCCTCTTCCTGGATGGACTCCACCCGCACATAATCCTTGATCCGCGAGAAAAGGTTCTTTTCCTGTTCGAGTTTTTTGAGCTTTTTCTCTATGACCTTCATCTCGGTGGGGCAGGTGTAGCGTTTGAGCTTCGCCTTTGCTCCCGCCTCATCGATGACGTCAATGGCTTTATCGGGAAGAAAACGGTCCGTCATGTAGCGGTCCGAGAGCTGCGCGGAAGCGACAACGGCCTCATCGGTGATCTTGATCTTGTGGTGTGATTCGTACTTTGAACGAAGGCCTTTTATGATGTTGATGGTCTCATCGACGTTGGGCGGCTGAACGTAGATCGGCTGGAACCGCCGTTTGAGGGCGCCGTCCTTTTCGATGTGTTTTCGGTACTCATCGAGCGTCGTGGCTCCGATGCAATGGACCTCGCCGCGCGCCAGGGCCGGCTTCAGCATGCTCGAAGCATCGATGGAGCCTTCAGCGGCCCCCGCGCCTACCAGGGTATGCAGCTCGTCTATGAACAGGATGATATTATCGGCCTGCACGATCTCCTTCATGACGATCTTGAGCCGTTCTTCGAACTGGCCGCGGTATTTGGTTCCCGCGATCAAGGCGCCCAGATCGAGCGATACCACACGACGGTTCTGGATGTTCTCCGGGACGTCTGAATTGATGATCCGCTGGGCAAGCCCCTCGACGATCGCCGTCTTGCCGATGCCGGGTTCGCCGATAATGACGGGGTTGTTCTTGGTCCTGCGGGAGAGGATATGAAGGACGCGTTCAATTTCCTGATCTCGTCCGATGACCGGATCGAGCTTGCCGCTCCTGGCCAGCTGCGTAAGGTCCCTGCTGAACTCGTCGAGGGCCGGGGTAGGGCTTTTTTTTGCGCTCACCTGGGTCGCCGCACGACGCAGGTAGTTGATGACCAGTTGGCGGGAGCCCAGCAGATTCACTCCGAAACTGCGAAGGATCTTTCCGCCGATGCCTTCCTCCTCACGGATCAGCCCGAGGAGCAAGTGCTCACTGCCGATATAGTTATGTCCAAGAAGCCGCGCTTCCTCGACTGCATATTCAAGGACCTTCTTTGCGCGGGGAGTAAAGGGAATGTCGCCGAAGGTGAGGGTGTTCCCGCTCGAGGGAAGATTCCGTTCCACCTCCGTGCGAATCTGATCGACATCAATGCCCATCTTGCGGAGCACTGCTACCGGGATCCCGTCTTCTTCACGCAGCGTGCCGAGCAGAACGTGTTCCGTTCCCAGATAATCGTTCTGGAGCCGCTCCGCCTCCTCCCGTGCATAGACGATAACTTTTCTTCCCCGTTCCGTGAATTTTTCGAACATCATATTAGAAGAACCACCTTCATTGCAGCATGATTTCAGTTCACTTGAATAAAATATACTCCAATCAACACGCCAAAGTCAAGAGTCCTTTTGCCTGTCGAGGCCAGGTTTGCCTGGCGCGGCGTTCCACCGGCTTCATCGCGTTTATAAGCTGGCGGCGTTACCGGCATATGGGCCTTTGAAAGCAAGCGAAAAAGTTTTTTTGTTTGACTTTATTCCGTCAACAGGGTAATTATTGTCCATGATACGAAAAGCAACATTCATGGATGTTAAGGCGATCCAATCGCTGGTCAATAGTTATGCCGATTCGGGACAGATGCTGCCGCGCACCCTGAACGAGCTCTATGAGCATCTCCGGGATTTTCACGTCTATGAGGACAATGGTTCTCTCGTTGGCGCGGCCGCGCTCCATGTGAGCTGGGACGGCCTTGCCGAGATCCGATCCCTCGCGGTGAGGCAGGACCGGGTGAAAAGCGGTATCGGAGGTGAACTGGTGCGGCGATGCCTGGCAGAGGCCGCCGAGCTGAGGGTCGAACGGGTGTTTGTGCTGACCTACCAGTCCGGCTTTTTCAGAAAGCTCGGTTTTGCCGAGGTGGATAAAAAAGAGCTTCCTCATAAGATATGGACGGACTGCCTGAACTGCGTCAAGTTCCCCGACTGTGATGAGTCTGCGCTGATCTTCACCGTTTCCCGGAATGCCGGGTAACATCCAACGATCGACAATCAAATTTCGCAACCACCTGTCAAGTGGATCGATCTGAGGGTTGATCGACTGAAGTGATGAAAGGTTTCGCTTCGGCCCCCGGCCTTCAGACTGTTATGCTACTGGCATTCGTGTTGCATATTCAGCCTGAACAATTCAACCATTTTTATCTTATCTGTGTCATTAGCTGAAAGATCAATATGTTATCTCTTTATATCCACGTCCCTTTTTGTGTCAAAAAGTGCCGGTATTGTGGCTTTTATTCAACATCGTATGCTCCCGGCCGAGCTGATGAATTTCTGTCCGGCTTAATCCACGAAGCGGAAATGTATCGAAATGATTTCAGTCAGCAGCCCTTCAGCAGCATTTATATTGGAGGAGGCACCCCGACCGTTCTTAGTCCTTCGAAGTTCGGGCAGCTCGTAAGGGTCATCAGGGAACATTTCGCGATCGAAGACAATGTTGAATTTTCGGTAGAGGCAAACCCGTACACGGTCACCAGCGAGAAGCTCTCGTTTTTACTTGCTCAGGGAGTAAACAGGCTGAGCCTGGGCGTACAGTCCTTCTCGGATGAGATACTTCAAACCCTGGGCAGGCTTCACACGGGGGAACAGGCCGCCAATGCGTTCAGACTTGCAAGAATCGCCGGATTCAGAAACATCGGCATTGACCTTATCTATGGAATACCGGGACAAACCGCGACCCATTGGGAAGAGACCCTTGACGCGGCCATCGCGCTGAGACCCCAGCATGTATCGACTTACAGCCTCTCCCTTGACGAAGGTTCACAGTTCCTGTGGGAGGCCGAGGCAGGCAGATTAACCATGCCTGTTGATGAGGTCGTCGCGGCAATGTACGAGCGCGCGGTCATCAAGCTGAACAAAGAGGGCTATGAACGTTACGAGATATCGAACTTTACCCTGCCGGGGCACGAATGCCGGCATAACATGAACTACTGGGACCGGGGAGAATACCTCGGTCTCGGTCCGGGGGCATGGTCGTTCATCTCGGGGCGGCGATATGCTAATATTTCCGATACGACGGAATATGCGCAGCGGCTGTCAAGCGGCCTTTCCGCGGTCGATGCCCGGGAGACCATCGGACCGGAATCGTCAGCGAGAGAAACGATCTTTCTGGGACTCCGGACCATGAAGGGACTGGACCTTCTTCGATTTGAACAGGAGTACGGAGCCGACCTTCTCCGACGGCTCGAGAAGAACGCGGCACCGCTCAGGGATGCGGGACTTCTGCGCATGACGGAAGGGCGTCTGAGGTTCACTGACCGGGGAATTCTCCTGTCGAATGAAGCCCTGGCAAGGCTGTCCGTATAAATTTTTGTTTACACATTTCCCGCCCCATGCTATAGTGTTCCGTTCTTATTGCGATGAATGGAGGAAGTTATAATAGTGAACAAATACGGTACCGCCATCGGGGTGCTGACGTTCCTGTTCCTGTTTGTTTTTGCCGGTTTCAGTGCGGCAGAGACGAAGGTGACCCTGATCGAAGTACAGGGAAACAAGAGAATAGAGACCTCAACGATCCTTGCCAAGATCAAGACCAGGGAAGGCGATGTCTTTTCCCCTGCATTGATCCGGGAAGACATCAAGGCGCTGTACCAGCTCGGGCATTTTGAGGACGTGCAGGTAAGGACCGAGGGTTTTGAAAACGGGCTCAAGGTCATCTTCTTCGTCAAGGAAAAACCGCTCGTTCGCGAAATTACCTTCGAGGGCAACGATGAACTGACAACGGAAAAACTGAAAGAAATACTTACGCTGCTTCCCCGAACCGCGTACAACGTGCAGCTGATCAATGATAACGCCGAGAAAATACGGCTCAAATACCAGGATGAAGGGTTCTACGACGCTGTCGTTGTGCCCGTCGTCACCGAGCTTCGGGGCGGCGACCGGAATGTTGTCTTTCATATTGAGGAGGGGAAAAAGGTTCGATTGCAGGAAGTCGTCATAACCGGCAATAAGGCGATTTCATCCAAGGAGATCAAGGCGGCCCTCAAGAACCAGGAGCGCTGGTTCTTTTCCTTCCTCGACCGCAGCGGCACGCTGAGGACGGAGGAGCTCAAGGACGATCTGGAGACCATCAGGAACCTCTATTACAACAAAGGCTACATTCAGGTCGTAGTGGATGATCCGGTCATCGAGCCGGAGTCCTACACCTTTCGCGAATGCTATTTCTGGGGTGCTCCCAAAACATTTACCAGGAAGAGCGAACTCGTCATACGCATCAAGATCAAAGAAGGCGACCAGTTCCGGGTCGGCTCGATAGCAGTGAAGGGGAACGAGCTTATCTCCGATGCGGCGCTGGCGAAAGAAATCAAGCTGACTAAGGGTGATGTTTTCAACCGGGAGATGCTCCGTCAGGATGTCGGCAGGATCATGGACCGCTACGACAGCATCGCGAGGCCCTTCGCCAACGTCATTCCGCAGTTCAACATAGATCAGGAAAAAAGGACCGTTGCCATCCAGATCGATATTCAGGAAGGCGGCGAGGTCCGGATCGGAAGAGTAGACATCACTGGCAACAGCAAGACCCGCGACAAGGTGATACGACGGGAGATGCGGCTTGAGGAAGGTGACCTCTACAGCAAAAAGGCGCTTAAAAGAAGCTACGAACGGATCAACAACCTTAATTTTTTCGAGTCCGTAGAACTCGTACCGGAACGCCGGAAGCAGGAACCGATCTTGGATTTCAACGTCAAGGTGAAGGAGAAACTCACCGGCACGTTCAGCATCGGCGGCGGTTACAGCTCAGTGGACAAACTGATGGCCATCGCCGAGGTTACGCAGGGCAATCTGGGCGGCCGTGGCCAACTGCTCAAGTTCAAGACGCAGTGGGGCAAGGTAAGCCAGCTTTTTATGCTCAGCTTCATGGAGCCTTATCTGTTTGACATACCGCTTTGGGGAAAGATCGACGTTTACAAACAGTCACAGGATTACAACGGCTATTGGCTTAAGACAAACGGTTTTGCCCTCTCGGCAGGCAAGAGTTTCGGAGAATATGTCTCGACCTCGCTCAGGTTCAGCTACGACAACTCCCTGGTGGCGGACATAAGTACGGTACCGGCATTCGCCCTCCAGAGGCAGCTCGATATCTACGGCGATCGGATCAGCACGAATGCGCTTACCTGGAGCGTTTCGCGGGATTCACGTGACTACTATCTGGATCCGAAAACCGGGTCCAGGAACAGCGTCTACGTGGAATATGCCGGCGGACCGCTCGGCGGCGACCCAAATTTTGTCAAGACCGCGGTTGATTCGGCATGGTATTTCCCCGCGTTCTGGGACACCGTCTTCATGCTGCGAGGCAGGGTCGGGTATGTAGAATCCCTCATAGATAAACCCGTTCCGCTCGGCGAACGCTTCTTTGTCGGCGGCCCGACCACGCTCCGTGGTTTTCGATACGGCACCGCCGGTCCCGTGGATGCCGCCTTGAACCTTTGGGGCGGAAACAGGGAACTCATTTACAACATCGAGTATACCTTCCCGATCGTCCCTGCTGCGCGGCTCAAAGGCGTTATCTTCTATGACATCGGGAAGGCCTTTGATAATTACGAGACCGTGAAGTTTTCCGAACTTAGACAGACCTATGGCTGGGGGTTCTGGTGGCTTTCTCCCATCGGGCCGCTCAGGTTCGAGTGGGGTAATATCCTGAAAAAGAGACCTGAGGATCAGCCAAGCAAGTTCGAATTTTCCATTGGTACGCTTTTTTAGTGATTGAGAAATATAGCGCTTGTTAACATGGCAGGGACCTAAAGGCGTGATCACGAATGATAAGAAGGGATCGAATTTAATTTGTTTGGTTTTGACTTGGAGTCCATCGGATATGAAGCTCGGTTGATCGGGACGATCACAAAAAATACACTAGGGAGGTTCGAGATGAAAAAAATTATCTTATTGTGCTTGACCATGCTGTTGATTGCAACGGCCGCCATGGCGGCAGGAGGAAAAGTAGCCTTTGTCGATTCCCAGGCGGTATTTGACAAGACCAAGCTGGGCAAAAAATATCAGGGAGTGGTGCGGGAGTACTATGAAAGCCGCAAGAAGATCCTGGATCTGGATTCCGAGGAGATACAGAAACTGCAGGACGATTATACCAAGCAGAAACAGGCCAAACTGCTGAACGATAAGGCCCAGAAGGAAAAGGAAGAGACCCTCAGCCGCAAGATCAGCGAATTTCAGAAGAAGCGCGATGATTTCAGCGGAGAGATCGGGAAGAAGAACGAGGAGTTGTCGAATGAATTCAACCAGCAGCTTATACTCGTGCTCAAGGACATCGCCAAACGGGAAAAGTTTTCCCTGGTATTGAACAAAACGATCAATATCCTTTCGAAGGCCGAGGTCCCTGCGGTCCTGTATGCCGATGATGACCTGGACCTGACCGACAAGGTCGTTGCTGAAATGGACAAGAAGGAAGAGGTCAAGAAGGACGAGGTTAAAAAATAATCACGGCGGGTTGCATGAAGGAAAAGCGAAAGTCATGAAGCTTAAAGAACTGGCAGATAAGCTTGGCGCGGAACTGACCGGACCCCCTGACGTCGATATCCGCGGTGCGGCCAGTATCCATGATGCGGGAGAAGGGCAGATCACCTTCATAAGCGGCGGAAAAGAGCTCAAGGACCTCGAGCACTCACGGGCCTCAGCGGCTATGGTCCCGCTGGACACGCCCGCACTGCATCTGCCGCTGCTACGGGTAAGAAATCCACGGCTTGCATTCGCGCAGGTTCTTAGATTGTTTTATGTCAAACCCTATCAAGCGAGCGGCATCAGCGAGAAAGCGGCGATCAGCGCGAACGTTGCTATCGGCGCCGACCCCTCTATTCATCCCTTTGTTGTCTTGGCCGATGACGTGAAGATCGGCGAACGCGTTACCATTTACCCCGGGGTCTCGGTCGGAAAGGGTTCGGTTGTCGATGATGATTCCGTCATTCACGCAAATGTGAGCATCGGCGAGAACGTACGGATCGGCAAGAGGGTGATCATCTATCCCGGGGCAGTGCTCGGCAGAGACGGCTTCGGGTTCGTGACCGACAACGGACGACACCACAAAATCCCCCAGGTGGGCGGGGTGATCATAGAAGACGATGTAGAGATCGGCGCCAACAGCACTATTGACCGCGCTACCCTCGGCAACACCGTCGTCAAGCAAGGAACCAAAATCGATAACCTCGTGCAAATCGCCCACAATGTGACGGTTGGCGAACACTGTCTTTTTATCGCACAGGTAGGAATTGCCGGGAGCTGCACGATCGGCAACTGGGTTGTTCTGGGAGGACAAGTAGGCGTTGCCGATCACGTAACAATCGGCGATCGCGTCATGGCATCATCGCAGTCCGGCATCATTAAGGACATTGAACCCGCCCAGGTGGTAGGGGGAACCTACTCAATGCCGCAGAGAGACTGGCTCAAGGTTCAGGCGGTCCTGCCGAAGCTGCCGGAGTTGAAAAAGCTTGTGGCTGAGTTGGAAAAACAGATAAACGAATTGAAAGAGAAGGGGAAATAGAATGCTCACTATCAATGAGGTTATGGACTTCCTTCCGCACCGGTATCCGTTTCTGATGATCGATCGCATCCTCGAATTCGAGGTGGACAAGCGGATCGTGGGACTTAAAAATGTGACGATCAACGAACCCTTTTTTCAGGGGCACTTCCCCGGCCATCCCATCATGCCGGGTGTTCTGCTCCTGGAGGCGATGGCGCAAACAGGCGGTGTGATGGCGCTCATGTCATTGCCCGCCGATGAGAGAAAGAAAAAGGTTATCTATTTCATGAGCATCGATAAGGCCAAGTTTCGCAAGCCTGTTACGCCGGGGGACCAGGTCCGGTTTGAGCTGGAACTGATCAAAGCGCGCGGTCCCGTAAGAAGCTTAAGAGGGGTCGCGACCGTCGACGGCGGTGTAGTTGCCGAGGCTGAAATGATGGCCATGATCGTCGATAAAGATAAATAGAAAGGACCGGGATCAGGACGTGAACATTCACCCCACTGCAGTTGTGCACCCGAAGGCGCGGATCGCCGGGGGCGTTTCGATAGGGCCTTATACGGTCATCGGTGAGCATGTAACGATCGGAAAAGACACGGAGATCGCATCCCATGTCCTGATCGAAGGCTGGACAACGATCGGGGAACGGAACCGGATCCATTCATTTTCGAGCATCGGAACACCGCCGCAGGACATCGGCTACCGGAACGAAGAGACCTATTTAATTGTCGGCGACGATAATGTTATCCGGGAGTACGCGACCGTGCACCGCGCCACGACCAAGGCCGACCGGAAAACAGAGATCGGCAACAAAAACTTTCTTATGGCCTATATCCATGTGGCTCACGACTGTAAGCTCGGGAACAACATCATCATGGCCAACAACGCCGCCTTTGGTGGTCATGTCATCGTTGAGGATTTCGCCATTCTCGGGGCGCTCATTGGAATACATCAGTTCGTCCGAATTGGGGCATACTCCATGATCGGCGGCCAATCCGCCATCGTACTGGATGTACCGCCTTATGTCAACGCCACCGGCAACCGCGCGCAGCTCCATGGACTGAATCTCGTGGGTCTCAAGCGCAAAGGCTTCAGCGAACAGGTCATCAGCGAACTGAAAAAAACATATAAGATCATCTTCCGCTCGGGGCTCATCCAGGACGAGGCATTCAAAAAAGCGATGGAGGAGTTTCCTCATTCCAAGGAAGTATGCTACCTCGTCGATTTCATGCGGCACTCCAAACGGGGAGTGACGAGGTAAAAAAATAACAGAAGTCAGGAGCCGGAAGTCTGAAGTCAGAAGTAATGCAGGGTATGAATAAGATCGGGTTAATAGCAGGGAATGGAAACTTCCCCATTGCCTTCGCGCGCGCTGCCAAACTAAAGGGCATGCAGGTCATCGCTGTTGCGCACGAGGGAGAGACCCTGCCTGAACTGGCCCGGATAGTCGACGGAATATTCTGGATCAAGGTCGGACAGCTCGGCAAGATCATCAAGATATTCAAAGAGCAGGGCATAGTCGATGTGTTGATGGCAGGCGGCATTAAGAAAACACATCTCTTCAGCGGTGCTCTTCCGGATATGCGGGGGGTGGCGCTGTTGGCAAAAATGGTCCATAAAAAAGACGACTCCTTGCTTCGTGCTGTTGCCGATGAACTGGAGTCAGAAGGGATCATCGTGCGCGAATCGACGCTCTATCTTGACAGCATCGTTGCGCAGAAGGGCATTTTGACGAAAAGAAAACCATCGAAGGCTGAACGTCGGGACATCGAATTCGGTTGGCAGATGGCGAAAGAGATCGGCCGTCTGGACATCGGTCAGGCCGTTGTTCTCAAGGACCAGGCAATTCTCGCTGTGGAGGCCATTGAGGGCACTGATGAGGCTATTCGCCGCGGCGGGAAATTATGTGGGCAGGGAGCGGTCGTTGTCAAGGTTTGCAAACCGCAGCAGGACCTCCGCTTCGACCTCCCCGCGATCGGGACCCAGACGATCAGATCCATGGAAGAGGCAAAGGCGACCTGCCTGGCAGTTGAGGCGGGTAAGACCATAATCCTGGAGCGGGAAACAGTGATCCATGAAGCCGACCGCGCCGGCATCTCGATCATCGCGGTGCAGGACCCGAAGGATCTCGCATGAAGAAGGTACGAGCAGGCGTCATCGGCGCGGGGTACCTGGGTCAGTTTCATGCTGAAAAATACGCGGGCATGCCCGATGTCGAACTGGTCGGACTGGTGGATACGGATGTCGAACGCGCAACGCTCATTGCCGGGAAGTTGAACACCCGGGCTTCCGTTGATCCCGCTTCCCTTATCGGGAAGGTGGACGCCGTAAGTATTGTGACGCCGACCGTTTTGCACCATCGAATCGCGAAACAATTTCTGGAACAGGGCATCCACGTGCTTGTCGAGAAACCCATGACCGAGACCATCGAGCAGGCCGATGAACTTATTGGTCTTGCGGCCAGTAAGAATGTGCTTTTGCAGGTTGGACATATAGAACGCTTCAATCCCGCGGTCACGGCCGTCAAGTCGCTGCTGAAAACGCCGCGATATATCACGGCTGAGCGCGCGGCTCCGTACACCGTCCGGTGCACTGATGTGAATGTGGTGCTTGACCTGATGATCCACGACCTCGATATCGTCACGGATCTAGCGGGATCAATGCCTAAAGAGCTGAGCGCCGCCGGTGTTTCGCTCATGACGGATGAGATCGATATGGCAACGGCGCGGATCGTTTATCACAATGGATGTATCGCCGATATCACTGCAAGCAGGATCTCGGATGAAAAGAAACGACTGCTCAGAATATTTGACGGGCAGGCGATCTATACGTCCGATTACCAGACACAGAAGGCGACCGTCTCGCGTGTAACAGCAGGTGACATTCCTCAATTGATGGTCCAGGACATTTCGAGCGACCGGCGCGATACGCTGGGAGATGAGATACGGGCCTTTGTGCAGAGCGTACGGAGCGGTGTCCGGCCCCTCGTGTCGGGCATCGAGGGCAGGCGGGCGCTTGCCCTCGCCAGGACCATCACGGACGCCATAGAGCAGGGGATAACCGGATTCGTTCCGGTGTCGTAGAGAGGAGTTTCTTCAGCATGACGATACCGATGGTCGACCTCAAGGTCCAGTACGAAGCGATCAGGGACGAGATCAACAACGCTGTTCTCGGTGTAATTCAGAGCGCCCATTATATCCTCGGCCCCCAGGGCAGGGCGCTTGAAGAGGAGATCGCGCGCTATCACGGCGTGAAACATGCCGTGGCCGTTGCGTCGGGTACGGATGCCCTGCATCTTGCGCTGCTTGCCGCGGGTATCAAACGGGGTGATGAGGTGATCACCACGCCCTTCACCTTCATTGCAACGGCCGAGGCGATATCCTATGTCGGCGCGGTCCCCGTATTCGTGGACATCGATCCCCATTCGTTCAACATCGATATTTCAAAGATCGGGCCTGCGATCACCGGAAAAACAAAGGCCGTCATCCCGGTGCATCTTTACGGACAGCCCGCGGACATGGATGCGCTTATAGGGCTCGCAAAGAGGCACAACCTCAGGGTCATCGAGGACTGCGCGCAGTCCTTTGGAGCGGAATACCGGGGAAAGAAGACCGGCGCCATCGGTGATCTCGGCTGCTTCAGCTTTTTCCCGAGCAAGAATCTCGGCGGGTACGGCGACGGCGGCATGGTTATCACCGATGACAGTGTTTTCGCAGAGCATCTGCTGAGCCTCAGGAACCATGGCAGCGCGGTCCGTTATTATCATGAAGAGGTGGGGTTCAACAGCCGGCTCGATGAGATCCAGGCAGCGATCATCCGGATCAAGTTCAAGCATATCAATGCATATAACGCCATGCGAAGGAACAATGCCGCGTTATATTCCAAGTACCTCGCCGACCCGGGCATCCGGACACCGTCGGAACAAGGCGGGACACAGCACGTTTTTCACCAGTACACGATCAGGGTCAAGAACCGGGATGCGGTGAAGCAGAAGCTCGATGCGGGGAAAATTACCTCATCCATGATCTATTATCCCGTTCCGCTGCACCTGCAGACTGCATACAAGGACCTTGGCATGAAGGCCGGGAGCCTGCCTCTTGCCGAGCAGGCAGCGCGTGAGGTGTTATCGCTTCCACTGTATCCCGAACTGACGGAAGAGCAGATTAAAAAAGTGGCTGACGCGGTAAAAAAGGCGCTGTAGAACAGGGATCAGAAGGCAGAAGTCAGGAGACACGGATCAAAAGAGCGGTATGAAGAAGATCATGATCATGTCGGGGGAGGCATCCGGCGATCTGCATGGCGCAAACCTCGCACGGGAGATATGGAAACAGGACCCCGGGATGGTTATTTACGGCGTCGGCAGCAAGCAGATGCAGGGGGCCGGCGTCCGGATGCTTGCCGATGCAAGGGAGATCTCGGTCGTCGGGATCACCGAAGTGCTGACCCATCTGGGCGCGATCTACCGGGTCTATTCAACCTTGAAACATTTTCTGAAGAGCGAGCGGCCTGACCTGCTTGTCCTGATCGATTTCCCTGACTTTAATATCATGCTCGGCAAGGCGGCCCAAAGACTCGGCATCCCGGTTCTCTATTATATAAGCCCCCAGGTATGGGTCTGGAGAAAAGGCAGGATAAAGACGATCGCACGGCTGGTAAAGGCAATGATCGTCGTATTCCCCTTCGAAGTGCCGTTCTACGAGAAGGCGGGCGTTGATGTTCGGTTTGTGGGCCATCCGCTCACGGACGTAGTGCGATCGGACCTTACGAAGGAACAGGCTAAGAGCGCGTTCGGCCTTGAGGTTTCCCGGCGCACCATCGCGCTGCTGCCGGGCAGCAGAAGATCGGAACTGACGCATCTCCTTCCCGACATGCTTACTGCCTCGAAAATACTCTCGACCCGGTTTCAGGACCTGCAGTTCATTCTTCCCGTTGCTCCGACGCTGGACCAGGACTTCGTACGCACGTTCGTGGAGCAGAGCGGCGTCCCTGTTCGCGTGGTCGAGGGGAGGGTATACGACGCGCTGCGGGCATCGGACGCCGCGATCGTCGCCTCCGGGACGGCCACACTTGAAACAGGTCTGATGGCGATACCGATGGTGATCGTGTATCGCATATCGGCCATAACATACGCTATCCTCAGCAGGCTGGTGCATGCCGGATTACAGCATGTAGGCCTGGTGAATATCATAGCGGACGAAAGGCTTGTTCCCGAACTGATCCAGAAGGAATCGACGCCGCAGCTCATGGCTGATGCCGTTGCCAAGATGCTGAGCGATCCTGCCTATTATGACCGGATACGCTCGGGCCTTAATGGTGTTCGGAAGCGGCTTGGAGATGCGGGCGCGTCAGCACGGGCCGCAGCAGTCGTCAGGGAATTGCTTGCGACATGAAGAACGATCTGAAAATCTACAAAAGGCTCTTCACGTATCTGAGGCCCTATAAGGCAAGGATCGGCTGGTCAGTGTTCTTTATGGGCCTTACCAGCGTGCTGATCTCGGCGCAGGCCTATCTGGTAAAGCCTGTGCTGGACAAGGTGATCCTGGCAAAGAACATGGATCTCGGCCTCTATCTGCCGCCCGCGCTCGTCCTCGTGACCATCCTGAAAGGCGGCGCTGCCTATGCCCGGGACTACATGATGGGCTGGGTCGGACAACGGGTCGTGAATGACATCCGGGATCAACTCTACACGCACGTTGAATCATTGTCCTTCTCTTATTTCACCCGGACGCCGACGGGAGTCATCATCTCCCGCATCGTCAACGACGTGAACCTGGTGCAAGGCGCTCTCACCAGGGCGCCGTCAAGCCTGGTGCAGGGCATTTTCACCATGATCGCGTTAACCGGGTACATTCTCTATCTCAACTGGCGGCTCGCTATTTTTTCGATCATCGTGCTGCCCCTTGCCGGTTTCGCGCTCTCAAAATTCAGCAAACGATTCAGAACAGCGAGCACGCAGATGCAGGAGCAGATCGGCGTTCTCACGACACACCTCCATGAGACCATCGGGGGCATCCGGATCGTCAAGGCTTTCGGCAGGGAAGAATACGAGAGCACGCGGTTCGCCGAAAAGAACAAGAACCTTTTCAACTCCCTTATGCGCGCGATCAAGACCGGCGCGATCTCTCACCCCGTCATGGAGGTGATCTCCATACTCGGGACATCCCTTGTTATTCTCTTCGGCCTCTACTACATCACCAAGGGCGTCATGACAGTCGGCGATTTCTTTTCTTTTATGGCGGCGCTCGTTTTCTTCTATCGCCCGCTGAGGGACCTGAACGGCGTGAACAACACGGTCCAGGACGGCATTGCCGCCGCCCATCGCATCTTTGAGGTTCTCGACACCCGGCCAGAGATCAAGAACCGGCAGGGAGCGCTTTCCGTATCCCGCGATTTCAAGACAATAGAGTTCCGGGACCTTACCTTCAAATATGAGGACGAGATGGTGCTGAAGAACATCGATCTGACCGTGAAAACGGGGGAGACGATCGCCATCGTGGGCAAAAGCGGCGGGGGCAAAACGACCTTCGTGAACCTCATTCCCCGTTTTTACGATGTTACCGGCGGCTCGATCCTGATCGACGGCAGGGATATTCGCGACCTGTCGATCGAATCCCTCAGAGCGCTGACCGCCATAGTGACGCAGCAGACGTTCTTATTCAACGACACCGTGAAGGACAACATTGCGTACGGAGATACCGGAAAACAATTTGAGGACATTGTCAGCGCGGCGCGATCAGCGTATGCCGAAGACTTTATCCGGGCACTTCCGCTGGGATACGACACCATTATCGGCGAATCGGGGGTCAAACTCTCAGGAGGCCAGCGTCAACGGATCGCGATCGCCCGGGCATTGCTCAAAAATGCGCCGATCCTCATCCTCGATGAGGCCACGTCCTCGCTCGATACGCAGTCAGAGCGGGAAGTGCAGAACGCCCTCGACATGCTCATGAAAGGCAGAACGAGCTTCGTGATAGCTCACCGTCTGTCGACCATTATGAACGCGGACCGGATCATCGTGCTTAAAGACGGCAGGATCGTTGAGCAGGGCAGGCATGAGGACCTTATCGCGCGGGGCGGCGAATACAAAAACCTGTACGAGCGGCAATTCAGGGATGAAACTCCGGCAAGGACGGTGTAATGCTCAGGGCAAGGTTGCTATCCTTCATCGGCTCGATCCTGATTTCAGTCTGGAGCAGGACGCTGAGAATAAAATTCATGCATAAGGATATCCCCGACCGGCTCAAGTCTGAGGGGAAGAACTTTATCTATGCCTTCTGGCACGGGCGGCAGTTCATGCTGTTTCACACCCACCGGAATACCGGGATCGTCATTCCTGCAAGCGAAAGCCGTGATGGAGAGATCCAGGCCGGAATCCTGAAGTGGTTCGGCTTCGATGTTGTCCGAGGTTCGAGCAAGCGGAAGGGGGACCGCGCACTCCTGGGACTGGTCGACAGGCTTCGAAAAGGCAAGGATCTCGCGCTTGCCGTGGATGGTCCGCGCGGCCCCATTTATGAGGCAAAACAGGGGGTGACGTATATGGCGGGCAAATTGAACAAGCAGATCGTCCCCGTGAGCACGAGCGCGAAGAGCTACTGGATCCTCGACAAGATCTGGGACAGGTATCTGCTCCCGAAGCCATTCACCAGAGGGATCATCCTGTACGGCGAGCCGATCATCGTACATGGAATAGGTGAAGAAGAACTCGAAAATAAACGCAAGGAATTGGAGGCTGCGCTGAACAGGCTGATGTCGCAGGCGGACGCATATTTCAAGCCGCAATAGCGGTTCCGATGGTCATATCAAGGGACATTCAACAGTATCTTAGCAGGCTGTCGAAAAAGTCAATGAACACCAACAATGTCATTTTGAGCGCGGCGAAGAATCTGCTTTTCCGGTTATTTGAGATCCTTCACTTCGTTCAGGATGACGTAGAAGGGTGTTTTTCACCAGCCCATTTACCGATCGCCGGCTTCGTTCCTGATTTATGTGCATTATCTTATCCCGAGGTAGTATTATGTATATTCTCTACAACCTGCTTCTGATCGTAGCGACCGTGTTGCTGCTTCCGGTGATCCTGTTCAAGCTGATCACCGTTCCCAAGTACCGCGGAGGCATGACCCAGAAACTCGGCCGTCTGCGCAAGGGCGTGATGCAGACGATCAAAGGAAGCCGTCCCATCTGGGTCCACGCTGTTTCGGTTGGTGAGGTTATGGCCGCGCATCCGCTGATTCGTGAGCTCAAAAAAAAGTACCCGCACCGGAAGCTGATCCTGTCGACGGTAACGGTCACCGGCAATTACACGGCGCGGCGGAGAGTGCCTGAAGCGGACGCGGTCTTCTACTTTCCCTTTGATTTTCCGTGCATTGTGCGCAGGGTGATACAGGGCATCAATCCCCAGATCGTGCTGGTGGCTGAAACCGAATTATGGCCGAATTTCTTTCGAGAACTGAAGCGGGCCGGGGTACCCTCGGCGGTGATCAACGGAAGGATCTCGCCCAATTCGCGCAGAAATTACCAGAAGTTCAGATCATTTTTCACCCAGGTTTTTGACAATGTGACCCTCTTCTGCATGCAGTCCGAGGCCGACGCCATCAGGATCAAGGACATCGGCGCTGATCCGGAAAAGGTAATGGTAACGGGAAACCTCAAGTTCGACCAGAAGTTATCGCCGACCACGTCGGCCCCGGTCTCTATTGGATCCGGCACAAAGGTCATCACCGCGGGAAGCACTCACCGGGGGGAAGAGTCCGCGCTCCTGGACGTATTTAAACTGCTCAGGCGAAAATATCCCGATCTTCTTCTCATCATCGCCCCGCGCCATCCTGAGCGATTCGACGAAGTGGAAGGTCTTATCAACAAGGCCGGATATGATTGCCAAAGGAGGACGATGCTGAAAGGTCGGCTCAAGGATGTGCTGCTCCTTGATACGATCGGAGAGCTCCGGTCGTTCTATTCCCTCTGTGATATCGCATTTGTCGGGGGCAGCCTCGTGAAGGTCGGAGGCCACAACCTCCTTGAACCCGCTGCAATGAAAAAGCCCGTTATATTCAGCCGTTATATGTTCAACTTTAAAGAGATATCAGAAGCCTTGCTGTCTGCAGGCGGGGGGGTCATGGTTAAAGATAAGACAGAACTTTATGATCAGATAGATATCCTTTTGTCTGATAAGGAACTCGCCAGGAGCATGGGCGAGCGGGCCTTCAGCGTGATCGAGATGAATTCAGGCGCTGCACAGAAAACCATTGATGCCGTCGGAAGGTTGATCGTTGCCCAGTAAGGCATACTTTGAAGATCTCATGCAGGGGAAGAGGACGTCGACCTTCTGGGGTGTCATCTTGTCCTCGCTTTCCGTGCTCTACGGGGCGGCAGTTTACCTGCGCCGGATATTCTTCGGACTTCATATATTCAGGCAAAAGAAAATATCGTGCCCGGTCGTCTCAGTAGGTAATCTGACCCTTGGCGGAACGGGCAAAACTCCAACGGTCATTCAAGTCGCTCAATTGCTCACGAGAAACTATCGGAAGCCGGTTGTTGTCAGCAGGGGATACGGAAGAAGAGACGACACGGAAATGATCGTAGTATCCGACGGACGGTCGGTCCTTGTGGATGCGCAAACCGGTGGCGACGAGCCCGTGATGATCGCATTAAAGCTTTCTGGCGTACCCGTTGTTGTCGGCAGCAAGCGCGTTCAGGCGGCCCTGCTTGCCTTACAACGATTCAGCCCGGACGTCGTGCTCCTTGATGACGGGTTTCAACATGTCCAGTTAAAGAGGGGCCTTGATATCGTGCTTCTGGACGGCGGGAATCCTTTTGGGAACGGCAAGCTGTTTCCTGCCGGCATCTTGCGCGAGCCTATTCATGCGCTCAAGCGGGCCCACGCTGTTCTGATCACCAAGATGGACGATACCGTGGATGTGTCAAGGTTGAAGGAGACCATTCGGCAGCATACCCGGGCCCGGATCTTTACCTCGCGCCAGGTCCCGGTGGATCTGATCGATTATCGGAGCTCTGATATTAAATCGTTTGCAGTTCTACGCGGCTTGAAGGTTCTCGCCTTTTCCGGTATTGCGCGTCCGGATTCTTTTATCTTGCTGCTCAGGTCACTCGGAGCAGACATTGCAGCATCATTTACCTATCCTGATCACTACGATTATCAAAAGTCCGACCTGGCAACGGTTTATCAGAAAGCGGCGGATGAGATGATCAGCATGATCGTCACCACGGAAAAGGACGCCATACGGCTAAAGAAATTTCACGCTGAAGGTGTCTGGGCTCTCAGGATAGAACAGATCGTAATGGAATCTGACGAATGGGAAGCGTTTATCCTCGAGAGGCTGAAAAATGCATAGGGCGGTATTTCTCGACCGGGACGGCACGGTGAACGTAGAGGTGGGATATCTGCGCGACCTCGCCAATCTCCGGCTCATTGAAGGAGCCGGCGCGGCGATCAGACGGCTTAATGAGGCCGGACTGAAAGTCGTGCTGGTGACCAATCAGTCCGGCGTTGCCCGGGGATATTTCCCCGAGGCGCTGGTCAATGAGGCTCATGTGCGTCTCGACCTGATGCTTCGCGAGGAAGGGGCGCGGATCGACGCGGTGTATTACTGTCCCCACCATCCGACTGAGGGTAATTCGAGCTATACGGTCGCGTGCGACTGCAGAAAGCCCGGCACCGGGTTGATCGATCGCGCGGCGCGGGACCTCGATATCGACGTAAAACAATCCTACATGGTCGGGGATAAGTGGAGCGATGTGGAGCTCGGACAACGCGCGGGCGCGCGTTCGATCCTGGTGCAGTCCGGATTCGCTCCTGACGAGCCGGGGAATATCCGCCCCGCGCACGTCAGCGACCCAGACTTTATCGCACGCTCCATTCTTGAGGCGGCTGAGTGGATCGTTCACGGGATCGCAAAAAATTGATGGACTCGCAAGGCTTCCATTTTACCGGTGAAACGCAAGCGTATTGTTCATGAACCAAAATCCAGTATGAAATTAAATGCAAGTAAAATACTCGTCATGCGCTATCGCTTTATCGGCGATACGGTCCTGACGGTCCCGTTCCTCAGGAACCTTCGCCAATCGTGTCCGGAGGCGCGCATCGATCTCATGCTCGAGCCATTCTCCGGCCAGGTTCTCACCGGCTGTCCCTATGTGGACCGGATCATCCCCTTCGAGTTTAAAACGATCCACCGATACAGCGCTTCTTCCCAGCGGGGCAAGCTTGCCGGCCTTCTTCATTACTGGAAATTATTAAGACAGGAAGGATACGACGCGGCCTTTGCGCTCAAACGGTCGCTTTCGAGCGCCCTGCTTATCCGTACGACCGGAATTCCGCGACGCATCGGTTTTGCGACTGAAGGGAGAACGCTTCTGCTGACCGATCCGGTGCCCTATCGAAAGGACCAGCATGAGGTTGAGAATTTTCTTGATTGCCTCCGGGTACTTGATATCCCGGTGCATTCACCGGCACTTGAACTCTGGCCTTCTGCGGAAAACGATGCAAAGGCCCGTAAACTATTTTCCGATGCCGGCTGGAAAAAGGAAGACCTCAAGATAATCATCCATGCAGCGGCAAGCCTGCCTGCCAAGCAGTGGCCTCTGGACCGTTTTGCGGAGGTGATGAGGGTTCTGAAGGAGCACTATGGCGCGCGCTTTATCTATACCGGGGCATCGGCGGATGCCGCGTTGTACCGGGAGATCGAGCGCCTCGGACCCTTCAATGGCATGAACCTTTGCGGAACAATGGGCCTCCATGCCAATCTTTCCGTATATCGCGAAGCACACCTTTTTTTCGGGGTCGATTCAGGCCCCATGCACATGGCCGCGGCTGTCGGTGTTCCCGTGGTCGCGCTCTTCGGTCCTACTGATGAGCGGAAATGGGGGCCCTGGGGTGACGGTCACCTTGTCATCACCAGGCGGCTCTCATGCCATCCCTGCAAACCGCACAAGTGTCTTGATAATGAATGCATGAAGAAGATCACTGTTGAGGATTGCATCGAAGCACTCGTAAAGAAACTGGGTGCAATCGTGCCGAAAATCCGCTATCATTAGTCCCGTGTCGGGGATGCCGGTATCATTTGTGCATTTCGATAAAGCTGAGAGACGCTGCATGGAAAAAGAAAAGAATAAAATATCCGTAACGATAAGAACCTTCAACGAAGAGAAGAATCTCCGGGGATGCCTCGAAAGCGTTTCCTGGGCTGATGAGATCGTGGTTGTTGACTCGAACAGCACCGACAAAACGGTTGCCATAGCCAGGGAATTCACAGACAAGGTCATCATCCAGGAGTGGCTGGGTCACGTCGCCCAGAGCCAGTTTGCCACGGACAGGACTTCGAATGTCTGGGTAATGCATCTGGACGCCGATGAACGGGTAACTCCGGCATTACGGGATGAGATCCATGCACTGGATCTTGAGCACAGCCCCTATGATGCCTATGAGATGCCTCGCCGTCATTATTTCATGCACCAATGGATCAACCATTCCGCCTGGTATCCCGATTACAAGATCCGTCTGTTTCGAAAAGACGTGTGCAAATGGGGCGGATATGCGCCTCACGATGAGGTGAAGGTACCTGGCCGAAAAAAGAAGTTGAAAAACGATATCCTGCACTACATCTATCGGGACATCGCACATTTTGCGGCAACAAAGAATAACTATTCGTCTCTTACCGCAGCCGATCATTATAAAAACGGGAGGAGGGCGCGCATCATCGATTTTACGCTGAGGCCGCTCTATGCATTTTTATACCGGTATTTCTTTCGGTTGGGCATTGCCGACGGCATCGCGGGGTTGACGATCTCGGTCATGGAAGCCCACGCAGTGTTTATGAAGTATATAAAACTCTTTGAGATCCAGAACAAGCTCCGGCGCTTCCCGGGAGAAGATCGGGATTCTTAATGAAAATAGCATTCGCTCATATGTTCACCCTGCGCACGCCCCGGGGGATCGAACGTTTTATCATTAATGCATCTAATTCACTTGCACAGAAGGGGCACGAGGTCACCATCATCACAGGCCGCTGTCCGGATTCTCCCACACGTGGATGGATCGACAAGCGCGTCCGGATCCATGAGATCGGACATCAAAACTGGCACAAGGCCTCTTTTATTCCCGGCTTCATGCATGATTTCCTGACCCATGATTACGATGTCGTGAACCTCGCCATCGCCCGGGCGGAAGGATATGCCGCCGGCCTGGCTTACAAACTGAAGAAGTTCCGTTTCAATATCGTGTTCCAGTACCC
>JBARBN010000105.1:0-2530 GCA_049793155.1 Nitrospirota bacterium | reverse complement strand
TGTTATTCTTCAGGTCCTGCAGTACCTCTCCAAAACGTCCTTCGGCCTCGCCGAGGAACACGGAATCGGCATGCATCCGGGTCTCCTCGGAGTGCAGCATGGTGCCGATGCCGCCGAAGATGACCGGTATCCCCCTCGCACGAAATCGGTCGGCGATCTCCCATCCCCGCTTGATCTGGCAGGTGAGCATGCACGAGATGGCGACAAGGTCCACCTTCTCGTCAAAATCGATCTCTTCAACATGTTCATCGGTGAAAGCAAGTTCATTGTCGCCGGGCACTGTCGCTGCAAAACAGATCGGGCCGTGCGGCGGCAGATGGAACTCCGTTTGCCGCTCAAGCTTCGGCCACTTTGGATAAATGAGTCTGATCTTCACACTATCCCTTTCTTGCCTTCAATCGTAAGAATTTCGGTACCAGTTCCCCAACAGCGTCGCCCGTTTCCACAAGGGCCCGGGCCTCCGCCACCTCACAAAGGACCGACCCTTCCTGTCCGCGTTCCCGCCGCAAGACGAAGAACATTGCCTCATCCGCTTCGGCCTTTCCCGCAAGCATGACGGGCGCTTCGTCGGCGAGGATCATCTCAGTTGCCATGTCCAGCACGGCTGAAAAAACGCTGCCATCGCCGGATGCATACAGAACCGGCCCCAGGAATCCGAAATGAATTGCGGCTTCGCCGATGGGGCTTGACGGCAGCGTGTAAATGAACAGGTTCGCCCTTGAAAGAGTTCTCCCACTGTCAAGATAATCTCGAAAGTAATCGATATCGGACCGGAGCGAACCCTCTGCATTCGTTCCGACGATCCCGATGTCCTGTTTCCCTGCCGGCGAGTATTCGATGCCCGCATCCTGCAGGGCGAGACTCACGCTAAAAACGGTCATCTTTGATATGGTATCAAGCCGGCCGAAGTTTTTAAATGGATGAGAAAAAATGTCCATCTTCGGCAGCGTGCGGGCACTTTCGCCGATCTCATAATCGTGCCTGAGCCCGCTCCTGATACAACCATATCCCTCATTGGTGAGCCATCCTATGCCGTGGACGGAAATTGACATCATACTTTTAACCGGAAAAACCCGAACCGAATTTCAATCAAGTTGTCATCCCCGAATGTTCCTATCGGGGATACGGTTTAACACCAGATTCCCAATAAAATCTTCGGGCCTGTCCGTCTTAGAATAACATTCACGTTGTTTCTATCGTGAGCCGTCTTTTTTAGCATCCCAGCACCAATGCCGTGTTTATCCCGCTGAAACCCGCGTTCGTCATCAGGGCGTACGCTTGTCGCCGCATCGGCTGCTGCCGATCCGACGCCCATCCTCGCGCATCGTCATCGACCTCTTTCAGGTTCACCGTGGGCGGGACAAGACCTTCCCGAAGCGCGCGCTGCGCAATGAGCATCTCCACGAGTCCAGCCGCGCCCATCGTATGTCCGATGCCGCCTTTGATGGAATAGACCGGTCGTGGGCCGTCCTTGAACACGGAGCGAAAAGCGCGCATTTCCATCTGGTCGTTGTATACGGTCCCTGTCCCGTGAGCCGCAATAAGCCCCACATCTCCCGGAGCGATGCCCGCTGACGACAGGGCTTTCGCGATGGCCAGGACAAGGCCCTCACTCTCGCGCGATGGGCCGGTCATATGGTTCGCGTCATCGCTCAGCCCCCAGCCTGCTATCGTCCCGAGCACAGGACGGTTCTCACGTGTCGCGCGCTCTTCGCTCATAATAAGCGCATACGCCGCGGCCTCGCCCACGTTCAGGCCTGCCCTGTTCCTGTCAAAGGGCCGTGCGGGCTGTTTGTCCAGCGCCATGAGCGAGGAAAACCCGGAAAAGATGAATTCAGTCACGCTGTCGCAGGCAACCACGAGCACGCAGTCCGCGTGACCGTTCCTGATCATGGCAGCAGCCTGCGCCGCTGCCGCCGCCGATGAGGTGCAGGCTGCCGATAGCACCAGCCCCCCGCCCCTCGCCGAGGTCATGCCGACGACCTTGCCGATGAGCCTGCTCACGACGGCGTCCGCAACATCGCCCTTGTTCTCGAGCATGCTCTGCTCAAGCAGGTCGATCTCCCCCTTGGTCGTTGCCAGCAGAAGTTTCGCGTCTTCGGGGAAAACCGTTCCCGCGAACAAGGACTCCAGCATCTGCACGACCAGGGAGGTTTGTTCGTGATACCTCAGGCCGCAGATGGTGCCCGCATAGTCCGAGTGGAACGCCGCTGTCTTGAAGCGGCTGATCCGGGATAGAGCGCTTTGCCCGGCAGACAAACCCTGCCAGCACGCGTCGATTCCCTTTCCATAAGGCGTCAGCATATCCGCCGATACGATGACAGGTCTCATGGTCCGCGATGGAACTCCCCTGCCTTCCATCTCCTTCGGCAGCGTTCAAGTAATGCCGGTGAGATCATAAAGGGCTCTCCGGTCTGATGATCGGTGAACAGATGTACCATGTAAGCGCTCGATGCAATGCTCTTGTCCTGTTTGATCAGGAGATATTCGATGTTCAACCGCGACCCTTCATGCCAGATCAGTGATGCCC
>JBARBN010000104.1:0-2940 GCA_049793155.1 Nitrospirota bacterium | reverse complement strand
GTATAGCCTGCCGCGTTCGACCCACCGCCTGAACCCATTACTTTGTTTTGTGCCGAAGATTTCGCCGTCGGTTTGCCGGGTCTGCCCTGGATGGAGACGAGAGTCCTCCTAAGCGAAAGAATCTTCTCGATCTGTTTTTCCTTTTGCCTCTTGGCCTTGAGGGCCGCGATGCTTTCTTCGATCGACTTGAGCTCTTTCTTTTCGTCAATATGGGGCATTGTCTGTTTTTTTTCAACGGGGGATGGGGTACCCGGTTCAACAGCCGCCCCTTTGTTTTTAGTTGCGCCTGAGGGACCAACAAGGCTTACCGTGTATGGGGAGGGCATAATCATTTCATGGGATTGTCTCAGGATAAGGAAAGACAGAAGAAAGAACATCATATGAAGGCCGGCGGACAGGACCGCTGTCTTCTTGAGAGAAGGGCCTTTCATTTCATGTCAAGCTTCGGCTCTGTAATCATCCCGAGTTTTTCTATCCCGGCCTCCTTGATTTCTCCCATGACTTCCACAACAAGCCCGTAGGGGACGTCTTTGTCCGCCTTGAGGAAGATATTTGGGTTTAGTTTGCTGATCGCCTCCAGTTTTTGGCGCATCTGCAGGATCGTCACGGGCGTGTCGTTCATGTAAATGGTGCGGTCTTTTTTTATTACAAGTGAGATCCTCTCTTCGGGAGGCAACTCCTTGCCCTTCGCCTGCGGAAGGTTTACGTCTACTCCCTGCTGCAAAAGGGGGGCTGTCACCATAAAGATGACCAGGAGCACGAGCATTACGTCAACCAAAGGAGTGACGTTTATCTCAGAGAGGACGGTCCTGTCTCTGTTGGCTTTCATTCGCCTGTTGTGGTGAAGAGCTCGAGGAGGTCCTCAGAGAAATCCTCCATCTCGACAATCATCTTCCTTGCCATGCTGAGGAAATAGTTGTAGGCGATGACCGCCGGTATTGCGGCCGCAAGCCCCACAGCTGTTGCGATCAGTGCCTCCGCGATACCCGGGGCGACAACCGCAAGCGATGCGGAGCCCGCAGTCCCTATCCCATGGAAGGAATTCATAATGCCCCAGACAGTACCGAAAAGTCCTATAAAGGGTGAGGTCGATCCCGTCGTGGCGAGGAAATTCAGGTATTTCTCGAGTTTTACCGATTCAAGGGTCTCGTATCTTCTGAGAAGGCGCTTTACCTCGCTTTTGTCTCGGTCAGCCCCGTCTGAGTATACGGATTTAAAGACGTTGGCGATTGGGCTTAGGGAGAGGTTCTTTGTAGACCTGAAAAGATTTTTGGGATCACGGTTTGCCCGATATGCCCTCAAAAACTGCTCCGACTCGTTGTTCGCCTTCGAAAAATACCTTTGTTTGAAAAAGATGATAGCCCACGACATGACCGAGAAAAAAAGGAGTATCAGCAGAACAATTTTGACAACAACACCTGCGTGAATTATTACAGAGAAAACCGATTCTTTCATTCACTACCCCTTAATGGTTTTGTTAGAATTTAAAAAATTCGCCCGATAAAAGTCAAATTAAGATTTATTCACAATTTCTATAATACATTATATTGCATATCGCAATCACGGATTAATAATTATGGCTCATCGTGTCTGAGTGTGGGTAAAGGGATGAGCTGGAATGAGTATAGCGTGGCTTCAGATAAGGCTAAAAGAGCTTCCAAAGGGGTGACGAAATCCGTATGATTTGTGGATGGGCAAAAAGAGACGATTACTGGACGAATATCAATTCCCCGGATTTCGGCCGATGTCTAAAATACGGGGGATATTTGGAGACGCGAAAGCTCGTGTCATCCGACTTAAGAGGACCCAAAAAAAACAACATGCGGTTGCTGCGGCACCGTGCATCGCAGTTATTACGACAAGGCAGTGCGACAGATACGGGATCTGTCCTGTGGGGATGCCAGGATCTATCTGGAAGTGGAAGTTCGGCGGGTTCAGTGCAGGCGGTGTGGGAAAGTGAAACGGGAGAAACTGCCTTGGCTGGCGAACAATCCATTTTATACGGATCGTTTTTCCTACTATGTGGGCCGGAAGTGCCGAACCATGACCATCAAGGATGTGGCAAAGGAGTTGAAACTGGACTGGCACGCGGTAAAAGCATTAGACAAGGAATACATGCAGGCACAGCTTCGAAGGAATCCGGTAGCAGCGCCTCGGGCAATTGGGATAGACGAGATATCCATGAGGAAGGGACATACCTATCGCATAGTGGTAAGCGATCTGGAACGAGGCCGACCGATCTGGTTTGGCGGGGAAGACCGGTCTGAGGAGAGCATGAATATGTTCTACGAATGGCTTGGCCCGAAGAAAACGAAGAAGATAGAGTTGGCGGTCATGGACATGTGGAAGGCATTCACGAAGTCCGCTCGGAATAACGCTCCAGGGGCTGCCATTCTTTATGACAAGTTTCACGTAATGAGACATCTTGGAGATGCGCTCGATAAAGTGCGCAAGATGGAATACACCCGGCTATCAGGAAAAGATCGTTCGTATATCAAGGGGCAAAAGTACACGTTGTTATCGAACCGCGAGAATCTTACGCTCGATGGAAAACAGGCGCTCAAGAAATTGCTCACTGCAAATAAACGGCTCAATGCGGCCTATCTCTTAAAGGAGTCCTTTGGTCAGTTGTGGAGTTATCAGAGCGAGGGCTGGGCTCGACGGTTCTTCGACAACTGGAAGCAGTCGCTCAAATGGCAGAAGTTAAAGCCTTATGAGAAATTTGCGGAAATGATCGAACGGCACTGGGATGGAATTGCGGCTTATAGCCGGCCTGAAAACAAAGTCTCATTGGGCTTCGTCGAAGGATTGAACAACAAGATCAGAGTCATTCAGAGGAGGGCCTACGGCTTACGCGACGAAGAGTACCTCCGGCTGAAAATCCTGACCTGTATGCTCAAAGAGATATAAAATGACCCACTCTACTACGCGATGACCCAT